>CAZFDQ010000001.1:0-2316 GCA_964518205.1 uncultured Pseudomonadota bacterium
GTTTTCATAAAAACAACCTAAACTTAAAAATAAAAAAAATACTAATAAATTTTTTTATATTTTGTCTTTTCTAATTCTCTTGTTTGGAAAATCAGAATAGAAATAGCAGCAGGCGTCATTCCTGATATAAGTTGAGCCTGAGCAATTGTTGTTGGTTTATAATGCTCTAATTTTTGTTGCATTTCAACACTAAGCCCTGGCATTTGAGAAAAATTTATTGTTTTAGGTATTTTAAGATTTTGAAATCGTGTTGCTTTTTCAGCTTCTTTGCGTTCTCTTTCAAGGTAGCCTTCGTAACGCATTTCTGCGTGAATGCACAAAAGTGCACGGCTGGAGATACTTTCGTACCCATTCGATTTCGCACTACGTGCTTCACTCAGGGCGAACGGTTTTTTTATTTGTTCCGGTTGTTTTTCCAATATTCGTTCGCCCTGAGCGTAGAGCGTAGCTCGAAGTCGAACGGGTACGAATGGTAATTTTTCTTCTAATATTTTTTTTACCCTATCTCTTACTTTATCAGTCCATTCAATTGAATGAAGTAGTTGAAAAAGCTCAGAATCTTTCTTTTCTTTTTTTGCAAGTATGATTGCTTGTTCGATTATTTCTTTTTCTTCTAAAAATTTGTTATACAGCTCATCATCAATCAAACCCAGTTGTTTGCTATAAGGCATAAGGCGCATAAAAACATTATCTTGACGCAACAATAATCTGCGTTCGGCGCGGGATGTAAACATTCGGTATGGTTCGTCTACACCTAAAGTTATAAGATCATCAATCATAACACCAATGTAACTTTCGGTTCTTGTTAAAATAAATGGTTCTTGGTTGTTATTTTTTAAGTGAGCATTGATTCCTGCAATAAGCCCTAGCCCAGCCGCTTCTTCATATCCTGTGGTTCCGTGTGTTTGACCTGCAAAATATAAACCCTCAACTTGTTTTGTTTCAAGTGTATGTTTTAAATAATTTGGTTGAATAAAGTCATATTCAATTGCATAGCCCGGTTGAGTGATAATTGCATTTTCAAAACCGGGAATACTTTTTACATAATCCTCTTGAACATCTAAGGGTAAAGATGTTGAAATTCCTGCAGGATAAACTTCTTCTAGGTTTTCGCCCTCAAATTCAACAAAGACGTGATGTGAATTTCTATCTGGATGTCTTTTGATTTTATCTTCAATTGAAGGGCAGTAACGTGGGCCAATACCAGATATTTTTCCACCAAAAAGTGCAGAGCGTTCAAAATTTTTACGAATAATGTTGTGTGTATTTTCATTTGTTTGTGTAATATAGCAAGAAACTTTTTCTTCAACTTCAATGCGGTTGAATTCGAATAAATGATCAAGAGATGTTGCTTGCTGTTTTTCTAGTTTAGAAAAATTAATGCTATCTTTTGCAAGTCTTGGTGGAGTTCCTGTTTTAAGCCTTGCAAATTTTATACCAAGAGCACGCTCTAAAGATTCGGTTAATCCTGTTGCTGATTGCTCTCCTCTTCTACCTGCACTTTCTCTTTCAAAGCCTATGTGAATTTCGCCGTTTAAAAATGTGCCGGAGGTAATAATTACAGCTGGGGCAAAGTAGGTTTGCCCGTTTTTTGTTTTGATGCCGGTGATGTTTCTAGCCGATGTTTTTATTTTTTCTTCTACCTGTTCGGATTTACAGGTGTTTGCTGGGAGTGATGATATGCTTTGCCAGTCGTTATCCTGAACTTGATTCAGGATCCATTCTGAAGATAATTTTTTATAATTTTTTATGTAACTATTTGTTAGAAGAATTGATTGGTTTGGCAATGGATGGGGACTAAATGTATTAAGAGTGGATCCTGAAACAAGTTCAGGATGACGACTGGTAGGTTCTTTGTATAATTGTGGTTTTGAGGGGGCAGTTAAAACCTCTACAGCCATTCCCTCTTTTATATCCAAATTCGCAACTTCTTCTAAATATTTTTTTGCCAGTTTACTATATTTGTATTTGTCTATTTGTAATCTTAACCCCTGAACAGCGGGACCTTTTCTGGTATTTAGCATTCTTGCTTGAAGATATGTTTTGGAGCATAATTTTGGCATTAAACCGCCAAGAGCACTTATTTCGTAGACAATGTGCCCCTTACCAAGTCCTCCAATGGATGGATTGCATGGCATCATGGCGATTTTGCTTGTATCAATTGTTAAAAGTAATGTTTTTGATCCCATTTTTGCTGCTGCCCAGGCCGCCTCTATTCCAGCGTGTCCTGCGCCAACAACAATTACATCGTATTTGTTATTCATAGTTTTTTGATAAAAAAATAGGGTTTAAAGGTCAAAAAGGCCCCAAAGTCAT
>CAZFDQ010000002.1:0-1767 GCA_964518205.1 uncultured Pseudomonadota bacterium
ATTTTAAAATTTTTAAATAAAACAATCAGGCCAAATTTTGTAAACCTAAAATAGTCCACATTAAAAAATTCAATTTGGTTTTTGTCGAAATTGTTAATTTCAACCTCGTTGGATGGTCTTGCGATGCTGTGGATTTTCATTGTTTGTGGTACTGTTATTATGCATAACCCCCCCGGCTTTAAAAGGCGTTCAATTTCTGAAACTGTTTTCTGTGTTTTTTCGATATGTTCTAGTGCTTGATTTAGTATTATTCCGTCAAATTCATTATTTTCACAAGGTGTTTCCCATGCATTGGCAATAATATCCGCCTTCGCATTTGGATAGGGGTCAAGTCCCACGTAGTCACATTTAAAATATTTTTCGTATGGTCGATAGCCACAACCAATGTCTAACACTTTTTGATCAGCCCTAAAATTTTTAGCAAAAGCTATCATTGCTTTTTCAATTTTGCTTCTTGTGAGATAATTAAAATCAATAATGGACATTTTTTTTAATCTTAATCTTTAGTGTGTTATTATTTTACCATAAAAATCATTAATGAGAGAGTCTTATTGAATAATTTATGAAAAAAGTTTGTTTTATTTCAATTAAAGCTTATCCTTTGTTTAATCGCGAATATTCTGCCGTATATGGCGGAGCGGAGGTTCAGATGTATCAGCTTGCAAAAAAAATGGCGGAAGATGAAAGCTTCAAAGTTTCATTTGTTGTTGGCGATCTTGGTCAGCCGGAGGAAGAGCTTTTTGGAAATGTGCGGGTTGTTAAATCAATGAAGCTTGAGCGCCGGTTCGGTTTATTGTCGGGAATATTGGAGCAGTTAAAACTTTGGCTTGTTCTTAAAAAATCAGATGCTGATGTTTATATTCAAAGAGCATCAGGGGTACAAACTTTTATCATGGCCTTTTTTTGCAGGTTGCATGGCAAGAAATTTATCTATATGGTAGCAAACCTTCCAGATGTAGATGGTTCCTTCAGGAAAAATAATTGTTTTATTGGGTGGCTTTATGAAACGGGACTTAAGATGGCTGATGTTGTGATTGCTCAAAACAAGGACCAACAAGAATTTTTGAAAGAAAATTTTAAAAAAGAATCAGTTCTTGTAAAAAATTCTTTTTATTTGGAAAAGCGGAGAGAGACAGCCAGAACTAAAATACTCTGGATTGCCAGTTCAAGGTCGCAGAAACAACCGGAGATTTTCTTAAAACTTGCCGAAGAATTTCCTAAGGAAAAATTTGTTATGATAATGCCAAAAAATGATATGGATTTATGGAATAAAATATATTCAAAAACAAAATTAATAGATAATCTTGAATTTATTGAAAAGGTTCCATTTGACAGAATTAGCAGATATTTCACAAGAGCCAAGATTTTTGTTAATACTTCATCCTATGAGGGTTTCCCAAATACTTTTATTCAAGCAACAATATTTGGAGTGCCGATTTTGAGCTTGTCTGTTAATCCCGACAATTTTATTAATGAGTATGGGTGTGGCTATTTCTCAAGGGGTAATTTTGAAAAGATGAAAGTTCAAACGGAAAAGTTAATAAAAAATGAAGAATTGCGGGAAAATTTTTCAAAAAATGCACTTTCATATGTCAAAAAAGAGCATGATATCGAAAGAAATATAGAAAAGATAAAGAAAATAATCAATTATTTATGAGTAATCGATTTAAAAAAAAGATTGCTTTTTTTGTTCCGTCCTTAATGGGAGGTGGAGCGGAAAGAGCTATAATTAATCTTGCCAACGAATTTGGTCAAAAGAACAATATA
>CAZFDQ010000003.1:0-3805 GCA_964518205.1 uncultured Pseudomonadota bacterium
ATTAATTTTTTTCTTATTTGGCTGAAGAATTATTATACGCTGCGCAAAAACAACTTTTTCTTCTGTGTCAAGCTGTGCAACATTTGCAAGAGGAGCTTCTGTTGTGAATAACACATCTCCTAACTTCGGTATACCACGTGTCATCCAAGCATTGTAAATATTTGGATTAACGTATTCATGAGGAGCAGGCTGTAAATGTCCCATTTTAACATTTTTCGCAGTAATTAAGCGCATGCCGCTTTCTGTTTTTTTTGGAGTCCGTCCACGATAATCAATAAACTTAATATGATCTTCAAGATTACAATTCTCCCAATCCTCATTGGAAATATTAAAAATCTTTTGCAAATATGCTTCAAAAAACTCGTTGGCGTTTTCTAAATTCTTCTCTGCAATTTTCTTGGCTTTCTCTGCCTTCTCAAAAATATTATCCAATAACTTCACAATCCGTTTTTGTTCAGAAATTGAAGGGGTATTAACGCTTATTTGATAAACTTCATTGCGATTAATGCCAGGTTTAACCCCTTTTGCTAATCTTGACAGATTAAGGGTCAACAATAAGTTGTAAAGAAACCTTAGATCATATCTTTGATCGTCAAAAGTTATAAAATAAGTAACGTCTAATGGCCAAAATTTATTATTCTCTGTAAGGTTAACTTCGCCCGCAGATCCTTTTCTACCAACAATAATGCTGAGTTTATCGTAATAATATTCATTTGTTCGGCTTTTAATTCCGTTAGCTCCATAAACAGGATATTTACCTTCGGGATCTCGTTTATCTTTTTGTAAAGGTTTACCATATTCCAACTTTACAATCTCTCCTAGTTTTTTCTCTTGCCATGTCGCTTTCATATTAGTTCTCGAATTTCCTTTAAAATGATTGAAGCCTCTTTATCCAAATCGTTAATTCCCTTCAAAATGATATTCGGCTCTCGCAGTACCGTTTCGTCTGTTTTAAAGGGATTCTTAACTGAGAGATCAAATGTTTCTTGATTAATATCATCAATACTAATCATCCATGAATTTTCTGAATCTGCTTTTGCTTTCTGCAAGTCCAAAAACTCTGCAAGATCATCCTCATTAAGCGGATTAGTCTTTCCAAGATTACGGTCAAGATTGAGTTGATAATACCAGATTTTTCGTGTCATCTTTCCCTTTTCAAAAAACAGAACAACTGTTTTAACGCCGGCAGTAAAGACCTTTGCAGGTAAATCAATAACTGTGTGTAGATTACACGTACGAAGCAATTCCGCCCTCAGCGATGACGCATCGCCATTAGATAAAAATGTGTTCTTAATTACGATGCCCGCCTTACCTCCTGCTTTCAATATCTTGATAAAATGCTGTAAAAACAAATAAGCGGTTTCGGATGAACGAATGGGGAAATTCTGCTGAACCTCTTTGCGTTCCTTACCTCCAAATGGCGGATTAGCGAGGATAATGTCATAGCGGTCTTTTTCCTGAATATCAGCAAGGTTTTCCGTCAACGTGTTGGTGTGAACGATATTCGGGGTTTCAATGCCATGTAAAATCATATTCATTGTACCAATAATATAGGCAAGCGGTTTCTTTTCTTTGCCATAAAATGTTTTTTTCTGCAATGTTTGAGCCTGTTTTGTTGTCAGGTTCTTTTTTGCTTTAAGATATTCGAACGCCTCACACAAAAACCCAGCTGATCCAACCGCACCATCATATATTTTGTTTCCGATTTCAGGGGCAACCACTTTGATTATAGTTTTAATTAAAGGGCGCGGGGTATAATATTCCCCTCCATTACGACCGGCATTGCCCATGTTTTTGATCTTATCTTCATAAAGATGCGACATTTCATGTTTTTCTTTAGAAGATCGAAACCACAATTCATCAACAAGATTGATAATTTCGCGCAGATTGTATCCACTTTTGATCTTGTTTTTCAGCTCACTGAATATTTCTCCGATTTTATATTCAAGCGTATCCGCGCTCTCAGCGTTGGTCTTAAACTTTTTCAAATAAGGAAAGAGTTTATGATCCACAAAATCTTTTAAGTCATCTCCTGTCAGCGCCTTGTGATGATCCAACTTGCCGTCTTTGCCTTTGGGCATAGCCCAAACATACCAGCGATATTCTGTGGCAATAATTCCAGCGCTTGCCTTGCCTGATAGCTTAGCCGCTATCTGCTTGTCTTTTTCAAGATCATCCAGATACTTCAGAAAAAGAATCCATGACGTTTGTTCTATATAGTCCAGCTCGGTTGAACATCCATCTTCTTTCCAGAGGATATCATCAATATTTTTAAAGGTCTGTTTAAACATTATATTTCCTCATTATCATTTATTGGTCCTCGATTTGATAAATTCCTTTAAGTCTTTTGGCTTAACGCGCCATTGACCGATTTTAGTCGCGCGAATATGTTTCTCTCGAATAAGTTCACGCACTCGATATTCAGATAAACCTAATTGTTTCGCGACTTGTTCTACCGTTAAATATCCCTTAAGTAACATAATTTCACCTTTGACTGTCTGCATATTTACCATCCAACATTTTCCCACATTATACAACATATTTTTTTTAATAAAAACCCAAATATTCATCAAAGCAATGCGAACCCGATGGGCAAAAGTTTTTTGCCATAGGCGAATGTCTTTTGGCGTTGCGAAATGTTCTGGCCTTTTGCAAAAAGAACAGAAGTGTTTGATGAATATTTGATACAAGTTACTTTTCCTCTTAGGGGAAAGCTGGAGCATAAAGGGCGAAGCGAAAATCGCCAAAGGCGATTGAAGCCGACTAAATGCGACGGCTCGGGTGATCGGGTGCCTGATGAGGGATATCATAACCACGCAACGATGACTATGCGGACTTGGAGGGCGGAAAGCGAAAGCACGACAAGACAGACTACTTGTGAAAGCGAGCGGCCAAGCAAACGGTGAATATACCAACCCTAGTAGCCCGCCCCAGCGGGTGGTGCATTAAATTCAAGATACAGAGAGCAAGGAAAAAAGTATATCGTAAAACCTTAATAATATTTCACCCAAAAGCCTGGATATAGATTCTGGGCACAGATTTTTCATTAGTCTTTGTTTTTTCAGGCATTTTTCGTTTTTCTCCTGTTCCAAAAAAAGAGAATCGAAGGGGGCAAAAAATTTAAAAAAAATATCTTTTCGGACGATTTTGATGTTTTTACGTCTTGCCATTCGTCTTATCCAGTCAATCCCCAGCAAAAAAGCCGAACCATTCAAACGCTGGCTGGCACAAATTGGTAAAGAACGATTAGACGAGATAGAAAATATGTGCACACTGAAAGGTGCGGTAAACACAACTTCTTCTCAAGTATCACATTCCCCTTTACAAAATACATCTAAAAATATCGGTGAAAAAGAAGTGGGAAAAGCCGGGGCGGAATTCCCCCAGACCCCTTTCCGCCCCAATTGCATTTTGGATCAGGTCTTTGGAAATAAACAGGAGAGATGATCTTCCTGTTTTACTCAGCCGTTATGGATATTGGACGGAATCGCAGATGCAGGTTTTAAGAATCTTGTTGCGGATTTTCATCAAAAAAAGTTCGAACTTCGTCCAGAAAGCACAGCCAACTTTCACTTTCTGCAAAATCATAAGAAGCTGCCTCGGCATGCTGCGCCTCTTCATGGTATTTTTCCGCTATGATCCAGGCATTTTTAAAGTCGCACGCCAGCGTACGGTCAGCAATATGGAAGTTCCTGCGCTAAAGCGCAGAGAAAACAAAGTTTTTAAGAACCAATCTTTTTCTTTCGCCACTGGCGAAAGGTTTTAAGCGTATTTTTATTTGATTGCCCAAAAGTTAATTTAAAGA
>CAZFDQ010000004.1:0-1754 GCA_964518205.1 uncultured Pseudomonadota bacterium
AATAGTTTGAAAAGTATCCTCCTATAGACCAAACCAATTTAGATTGCCGAGTTGTGCTTAAAGGATTGATTGCTTCTCTTAAAACAATTCCTGTTTTTATTAAGCCATCCTCTTTTTTATTTTGTTTAACATCAAACAAGTTTATATATTTTGAGCCGTTATCTTTTTTCATAACAACAACTCGGGCGCAGGAATTAACTAAGACTTTCAAGGGCCAAATTGAACTATTAGAATAGGTGATAGTTTTAGCGCGATGATCGTAAATATAAAAATATTCTCCGCTATTTAATTCTTTCTTAATATCTGTTTTGATCCTTAACGCGCTCATTTTTCCATTTGGTAAATCGGCACTGTTTATTAATTCTTCGGGCAGGTAAACAAGAGCATCAACTTCAATGATTGCAGATTTTTTGCCATTCATACGGAACCACTCCTTTTTATTTTTAAAAATCTAAGCTTATCCTAGCAGTTATTTTTTGAATTTTTAAATTTATGCTTAAACGGGCTTCAAAATTACGTAGAGTGTTTACACACTGTTTACACAAAAAATTGCGCAAAATATTGGAAAATATGCTTTAAAAGCGTTAGATTTGTTTTAAAATGTTTGCTGTGAAACAAATATGAATAAAAAAGAAGATAATAAAAAAATAAAGGAAGAGAGAAGCAAAGGAGGTTTTATTTGCTGTAATTGTGGCGAGTGGGTTTCTATATCAGATGATATTGGTACGGCGCACAGGAATCATTGTCCTTACTGCCTTGCTTCTAAGCATCTCGATAAAGAATTTTCTGGGGATCGCGCATCCGAGTGCGAGGGTTGTATGTTGCCTATTGCGCTAACATTTAAAAAAGAGGGTAAGGATAAATATGGAAAAGAAAGAAAAGGGGAGTTGATGATTGTTAGCGAGTGCTTAAATTGCGGAAAGATATCAATTAATCGCATTGCCGCCGATGATGAAGAAAAAGCAATTTTATCCTTGTTTAATAACTCGTTAAAATTAAGCGAGAAAAAAGTAAAAAATCTTTCCGGTCAAAAAATTGATATTATTAAGGAAGGAGACAAAAAAGATGTTTTTATAAGATTGTTTGGAAAGGGGATTAAGAAGATTTAAAAATAATGGTCAAAAAAAGATATATCATTGCCGGAGGAGTTTTTATTTTGCTTATTTTTTTGCCGATAATTTATCGCGCTGTTTATTCTGGACAGTCTGATATCGCAGCAGGAAACGGATGTGCGTCCGGAAACTGCTCTGTCTTTAAGCCGGAAGAAGAAAAAAACATTCAAGAGAAATCGGGACTTGATCAAAGCGCAATAGAGCTTGTCCCGAAAACACCTGAAGAAGAGGATGAAAAAGTTTTAATATCCAAAGCAGATATTGCCGATATGCCTCCAGTTGAAGCTTATCTTGTTATTAGGGAAGAATTTTTCAAAATTAAAAGTTTGGATGACTTAGTTTTGTTTTCTGAAATATATGGCAGTCGCAAAAATAAGATTTCTGTAGACAGCCTTAAATCTATAGGAGGGATTATTGAAGATGATTTTATAATTTCAATGATAGTTTCATCCGTTCCTTCAGAAATATCTTCAACAGAAATAATTTCTTTATCAGATGAGGAGTGCGTCATTAAAATTTTTTCGGAAACAAAAGACGAAGGTGAAGTTAAGATGGTTTTTGAGAGCGGATCTTGGAAGCTGGATTATGAAGAATGGGGAGAATAATAAATATGCCTTCTTTGAATTATAAAAAAATTAAAAA
>CAZFDQ010000005.1:0-9726 GCA_964518205.1 uncultured Pseudomonadota bacterium
AGCTTCTGTTCGGCAGATACCCTAAATCAAAGGACATCCTTACACAAAGCTTAAGGTTATCCAGATAATTCGAAGCCCGCGTAAGCAACTCGGGTTTACTGCTTAAATCACGATAGCGCGCCGCAGTAAGAGTCTCTAAAAAATTAACCCCCGCTTCTTCTATCCTGCGGCCTAAACCGCCCCGCTGGTGCCGGGGAAATTTTACCACTGTTTTATTCAATTCCAAAACTAACCTGTAGGCAGTTTCAATTATAGGCAAAGATTTATCCTGGTTCATACTTTTTTAAAATTAGGGCAGGCAGCAATTTAAAACAAAATAAACTCCCGCCTACCCTTTGCATTACCCTGAATGAGAGGATTTTACACAGCCCTTACTACGCAGGCAAGAATCCGTAAACCCCTGCCAACTTTGCGTTAACCTCCTGACTGCCAAGCAACAATCCAAGAACCAAAATCAAAGAGACTAAGGGCTAAACTAGGATCCGACGAGCGAACTGCACCACCGCGCCTCCCTCCAGTCGAAGCAGCCGAACCTCCCCCCAGGACCGTCCCACCCCGCACCCTTACACGCGTGCAGAACGTTCTCCTCAGGTTTTCCTCTGAACAATATGATTAGCTTAGGTTTACTCCATCTCGGTTTTTCTTTCATCTTTTTCTTCTCTTTCTGGAAACTATCCATACAGTTTTTAATATATATCTTTTGAAAAAAATGTCAAGAACTATCGGAATTGAAAGTAGATTTGTTTTTAGATAAAACCAGCTTATTATAAAATATCTTTAAAATTAAAATACTTGTTTTTTTATTTCAAATATAGAATAATTAATTCAATTAATGTTAAATTAAAAAATGCATTTTATTCAAGTAGGAACATCTGTATTTATAGTTTCTTTCTTCGCTTTAACGTTAGAACTTATAATATCTCGAATCTCTGCTTTTTACCTAAATTATTCTAGCAGTTTTATGGCAATACCGATTGCGCTATTTGGCCTCTGCCTAGGCAGCTATCACATACAAAAATTGCGTAATAAAACAAAAACTTCTTGCGATATACCTATTGAAAAAGAGATAGCTAAACTTTTTTTTAGTAGCGTCTTTGCATATCTTGTCGTTTTTATCTCTTTTAGTCAAATATTTCCTGTCACTCGCTATTTAGTTAATGCACAGGCAGCTTTGAAAACAATATTATTTTCTATCGCATTTCTAATCCCATTTTACTTTGTAGGCAGAATACTAAGTTTAGTCTACAGCCAGTTTTATACTAAAATAGGTTACTTTTATGCTTTAGATTTTTTAGGAGCTGGCTTGGCCTGCCTTACCACTCCTATTCTATTCCATTTTTTTGACCTTCCAGTTATTATTTTAATTCAACTATTTGCAATTTCTGCTTTATGGCTTTTTATTAAAAAAATACAGATATTTTGGATTCCCATAATTATTCTCAACTTATTTTTATTTAAAGTTTTCTCTTTCGCTGAAAATAGTTATGATTTTAGCCAAATCATTAAATTGCGCAATGCGTCAAAAATCAAGCAAATAGCCCACCGTTGGAATGAATATTCACGCGTCGCTTTATTGCAAATAGAAGACGCGCCTATTTGGTATAAAATAATACATGATAATGCTGAAAGCAATGTGAACATTTATCCTTATCAAGATAATTTTTTAACTCCACTAAAAATAACTATAAATCATATTGGCGCTATCCCTTTCTTTTGGCAAAGAACTGTTAAAGAAGCTCTGGTAATGTTTGCAGGATGTGGTCAGCAGATGATTGAACTATACGATTATAGTAATAGACAAGCAAAGATTGTTGGTGTAGAAATTAACCCTTTGGTCAAAAAATTTGCAACTAAAACACCTGCTCTCAAGAACTACAATTTACAACAGTTTTATAATCTCCCTAAAATAGGGTTTGAGATTCAAGAAGGAAGATATTTTTTAGAAACAGAAAAAAAACAAATACGATCTAATATTTGTTGCTTCAGATGCAGCTACATTTATGTATAAAACTGGCCACAGTCGTAAATATTTAGACACCTATGAAGCAATGCAATCATATATTGAACATCTCAAGCCTGGAGGTCTCTTGATTTTTGATAATCAACCATGTATGCACAAAATTCAATCTTTACAACAAATATTTCAAAAACAAGGTAGGAAAGACTTTAACCAATCCATTATCGTCCTTTCACGCTTATGGGGGAAAAGGGACAGCATAATTGTTAGTTTGCAACCTTTTTCAACACAAGAAATAAGTTTTATCAAAAACAATTTCAGCGAACAATTGCTCTTTGCACCTAGTTACCATAAAAATCTCCAAGAATGTGTAGATATAATCAAAGGAAAGACAAAAAAAATATTTTATGTGACAGACAACCGTCCGTTTATTTCTTCAATCGATTTTAAGAATTACAATATTTTTACCACACTCTCCCGACTACAGGATATCGATTATTACAGTGGCTGGGTTAAAACTACTACATTACTAGGAACTTTTGTTGTTTTCTCGGCTTTTCTTCTTCTCTTACTCTTGAGTAATAGCAACAAAAAAACTTTACCTGCTATAGGAATACTTATTCTGTCTGGATTTTCTTACATGCTTTGTCAGATTACTTATATGGCAAAACTAGAACTTTTTATAGGAAATCCTCTTTATAGTATGGCTCTATTGCTCTGTCTTTTTCTTCTAGGTAACGGCCTTGGAAGCGCCTATATAGGCAGACCAAGCACTAATATCAAGATTCAACACCATTCCATGATTACTGCAATTATAATTTTGTTAACTTCGGTTTTGATAGAAACTTTTAACCGATATTTTTTACATCTCCCGCTGTTTATCAAGATAATTTTGGTTGTAGCCTGCATCATGCCGACGGCTTTTTGCTTAGGAATATTCTATCCATTTATTGTCCAATGGCTTTCCAAAAAAAATTATACAAAAATTATACCCAGCACATATGGAATCAGCGCAATATCTTCTGTTCTGGGTGCTACATACGCTATGACTATGATTATAAACTTAGGCTACTTTCAAATTATCCTACAAGCTGTAGCAGGATATTTGTTACTATTTTTAATAACGCAAAGCAGATTAAACTAATGGGTCAAATTTTTAAAAATACTATTTCATGGCTATGGGACAACATCTACACTTTGGCTTTCATAATTGTTTTTGTATTCTTTTTATTACGCATCGAGCCAATTCCACGCAATGGTCTATGGGGCTCTCATTATTATCGTCTTATTTTGGCTTTTATATCAATAATTCTTCTACATATCTACTTTTGGCTAAAAACAAAAAATTTTAAAAATAATCTGCCAAAACAAAATTACAAAGACCCAAAAACTAATCATAGAATGAAACTTTTTAATCTAATCATCATTTGCGCTTGCCTTTTTGGAGTTTTTAATTATTACCAATTCAACAATAAAAACTTAATCGGCATTAATGATTATGCTGATATAACTTATTATTATATTAATTCAAAATACTTTAAAGAATTAGGTTATTTCGATCTCTATCCAGCTATGTTAATAGCAGATAGTGAGGCAGAAAATTTATTAACTAAAATAAGCAGATATCGCGATCTTAACGATTATCAAATTGTATCTGCAAAAAAAGCACAGACTGATAAGGCAAGGATTAAGAAGAACTTCTCTGCGCAACGTTGGCAAAAATTCAAGCATGATGTCGATTTTCTCGTTCATAATTCTATCGCCGGTGGCTGGAGTTATTTTTTTATCGACCACGGATATAACCCGCCACCTACATGGACTATCATAGGAGGAACTCTTAGTCGACTATTTCCTGTTGAATTGATTAAATTTATTGCCATGATTGATTTTGTTTTAATAATTATTATGTTTATTTTTATCATGAAAGCATTTTCAACTTCGACCATGCTTTTTGCTCTTCTTTTCTTTCTCTGTACTTTTAGCGGAAGATGGCCTGTTCTAGGTCAATCATTGCTTAGATTTGATTGGCTTGCAGCTACTGTTATCTCGGTCTGCCTTTTAAAAAAAGAACGGTATGGCTGGGCAGGTGGGTTATTTATGTACGCAAGCCTTAATAGAATTTTCCCAGCAATATTTTTTTGGCCATGCATAACAATAATTGGATGGCAAACAATTAAAAATCAATCTTTTTCACATAAGCATTGTCGTTTTATTTTTGGCGCTATTTCCGTATTTATTTTTCTAATGCTGGCATCGGTAACAACACTTGGTACAGAAGCTTTTGCTCAATCGGTTAAAAACATTAAAATGCACGCCAGCACCGAATCTTACAGTTCTCATAGGGTAGGATTGGGAGACGCTCTTTTCTATAGAGGAGAAAAAACTCGTGCAGACATAAACCGACACGGCGGAATTCAAGCAAAAGCAAAAAAAATTTATAAAGCGAGACACTTACTTTACGGAATCGGAATTTTATCCATGCTTTTTATCGCATTTTATATTATCAAAATAAAAAAACCTATGTTTGATAGCATATATTTGTCTGCCATACCATTATTTTGCATGCAAACACCTCAAATTAACTACTTTAATTTGAGAATTCTTTTTGTTCTTACGCATATGCTCAAAATTTCTAAGCCACGCAACCTAACAGGCTTAACATTATTATTCTTGATTGAGATTATAACTCAACATTCTCATGTATCTGGAAACGCACGTTACGCAACCACTACCACAACTTCCTTGGGACTCACCATCTATTTTATTTTTATTATTGGAACAATGATTTATGATCTTTTTAAGATATATCAAAAAAATAGCAAAAAAAAATTGCAATATCAAGCATTGTATGACAATGAAATATTATCTTAATAAAATTTTCATTAACAAAAAAAAATATAGCATCTATAGTGTTGGGTATATTGAATCTTATGCTCTTTTTTCTCATTGGAACAAAATCCTATACATTAAAAACAAATTTTGTTCTATTATTTCCAGAATTTAAAAATTTTGATGATTTTTTTCTCTTTCTATCTGTATCTACATCAATTATTTTAATTCTTTATTGGATATTTCAACAAAAAATTTCATCTTCTACCAAATTAAAAACAATGCTCTTCTTTATATTAGTTATAATTGCTTCATCTGCTTCTTTGACCTCATTTAGTCAATATGTTTTTACGCGAGATAAATATTTTGATGCGGGAGACTTATTTCATTATTATCTCGGACCCAAATATCTTATCGAATTAGGATACGAGGACCTTTATTTAGCTGCGGCAATAGCTCAAAAGGAAAACCGGGATCCATTGCCTAAATTCATGAGGGATTTAACTACAAACCGCATTGGAAGACTTCATTCTTTTCTAAACCCTGCTGTTGAAGAGCGCATCAAAAATAGATTCATATCTAAGAGGTGGGAATCTTTTAAAGAAGATGTTCAGACTTTTAGCCATTGGCATGGTCCAAATGGCTGGCAAAGAAGATTTATAGACCATGGATACAACGGGAGTCCAGGATGGAATTATTTCGCCGATTTAATCGTCCAAAATATTCCTATAAACAATGTTAATCTTACTTGGATCAGTCTATTAAATATGCTTGCTATTATCATTATGTTTATCGTGGTTATTCAAACATTTGATTGGTTATTCGGCCTATTATTTACGATATTATTCTGCGTCAATTATCCTGATCGTTACGTGCTGGGCGGAGCCATGCTTAGATATATTTGGATATCTTCTTTGATTATAGGTTTATGTCTGATGAATAAAAAAAATGGAAACAATCTGGCTTACTAATAGGGTTATCTACTATGTTAATTATTTTTCCGATATATTTTATTCTTGGACCACTAATAAAGGGGTTGTACTGTTTTGCCAAAAAAGGAATTTTCCCGTCCTCATATAAACAATTTTTTTTCTCGGCACTGTTAACTTGTATCTCTGTTTTTATTTTAAGCATATCTGTTGGACAGGGCATAAATAATTGGAAAGGTTTTTCTAAACAAATGAAGCTTAACAGTGTCCGGCTAGCTAATGGAAGAATTGGCTTTATTTATAACTTCATTTGGCCTAAAGAGGTGTCTATCGAAGAAGAACAACAAAATTATGAACCACGATTAGCTGGGTTCAAAAAAATCCGCGCTCTTTTCTTTTCTTGGCAAAATCTTATGACTATTTTGACTACATTGATTATAATATCTATTATCCGAATGATTCCTCGATTAGATGATATGATTTTCACAATACTTTTGGGTTTTTGCTTATTTTTCCTTTTACATAGTACGGTGCGATACTATTATGCAGGACTAGCCGGGCTTCCATTGATCTGGCATAATTTAAAAAACAAAAAAAATAACTTACTATTCTTTTTAAGCATCTTTGCGATTCAAATCATTGCATATCTAATAAGACCACATGTTATCTACTGCTTTGTATACAACACATGGTTGTCAGCCAGTCTATCAATAATACTCATCGTAACACTACTATTTTTAAATAAAAATCAACTAAACAAGATGGCGCTTTGATTTTCTACAATTATTAAGATTCTTTTGCTGTATATATCAAAAAAAATGTTTTGCTAGACCTAATAACCCCTGTTTCCAAGGAGCCCTGTGAGAAATTCCAGATTTACCTTCAAAATTCTTTAGATTATTCAAGTACCAATGAAAATTCCTTATCAAGGCTTCTCTGTTAGAATATTTAGGGGTAAACCCGAGTATTTTTTCTGCCTTTTTTATTGCCACAAAAGAATCTTTACTGGCTGTCTCATAAACCCATTTATAGAGAGGGGAAAGCTTACAAAACTCCAATATTCTTAATGCAATAATCAATGGTCGAGCAGGTAAAGGAATCATGCTCTTGCCAAAACCTGCCTGATCTAAAACTGCCTGATAGTCTTCTTTTATTGTAGTAAACGCTTTTGCTCCTATATTAAACACATCATTTACAAGATCTTTCTCTATCGTAGCGCATAAAAATATAGCTTCACAAAGATCCTCTACATCAAGTAGCTGATATCTATTATTACCATTGCCTATCATGGGAAAATTCTTACCGTCTTTTGCCCAATCATATAATAAAGCAAATACACCCAATCTTTCAGGGCCAACAAAAGATTTTGGCCTTATTATCGGAACACATAGACCCTTTTCTCTATATCCAAGACAGATATTCTCAGCCATTATCTTTGCCTCTCCATAAGGACCAACACCATCTAATTTATCGTTCTCGCATATTGGATGGTGGTCGGGAATACCGTAAACTGCGGTAGAAGAGATATGTACAACCCGTTCAACTTTATTTTGGTACGATGCCTCCAAAACATTTCTTGTGCCGCCTATATCTATAGAAAATATATCCTCTTTCTTGTATAAAGGCAAGGCAGCTGCAGCATGAATAGTTATATCTATATCCCTAGAAGCTTTTAATATTGCATTAAAATCACGTATATCACCTTTTATAATATCCACCCTCTCTCTTTCAGGATAATCAAAATCTGCTATGTCAAAAATCCTTACAGCATAGCCCTTGCAAAGAAGATATCTAACCAGATTAATGCCCAAAAATCCAGCGCCTCCCGTAATCAAATATCTATTATTCATTTAAGCAGCCTTTTTACTACCGGCTTCTAGTTTAACTTGAACTAAAATTAGCCCGGCAATCCCAATAGCAATTCCAAGCCAAAGCGTTGAAAATCTGGTAATCACAGTTGCTGCTGCTGCCATCTCCTTCCCAATCCCGATAAGGATCATTGTGGCCATAATACTACCCTCGGTGACTCCTAATCCACCTGGTAAAAACGAAAGTGCACCTAAAAGAGATGAAACCGATACTATGAAAAAAGACCCTAAAATTGATATCTCCCCGCCTAAAGCCCTAATTGCCAAATAAACCACTAACCCTTCAAATCCCCAAGAGATAACTCCAATTGCCACAGCTAATAAAAGATTGCTAAAAGAAAAAAGTTTTTTTGCGTTTTGCTGGAAATTAGTTAAAAAAACGGAGCTTTTTTTAAACAAATGTATTTTCGCAAACTTGATCGTTAAAAAGTTAAACAGTGGTTCTATATGAAAAAATATCATTAAAAAAGAGATTATACAAAAAGATATAAGAATCACCATGCCCCCGTAAGGATAGGCTAAAGATCCAAAAGAAGCCAAAATAACCATTGCCATTCCATCGGTAATCCTTTCAGCCATTACTGCCGGAGAAGACAAGCTTACAGGTGTACCTATATGTTCTTTCAGCAAAAAACACTTTAATAACTCTCCTGCCTTGCCGGGAGTAATGGTCATGCTTAAACCACTCATAAAAATATATCTATTTATCTTGGGTTCCGGCATAATGCCTAGAACTTTAAGATAGTAGTTCCATTTTAAAAACCTGAAAATATAATTTAACGGCGCCATTATTAGGATTAATGGAAGAATTTTCAAATTCATATTTGAAAAAATATCCACAACACCCTTAATATCTGCTGCTAAAAATAATACCGCAATGACAGCCAAACCTATTAAAAAACCCGTTAACAAAGATTTTTTATACTTGTAAAAATAATTCACTTAAATTTCTATAATCCAAAGTATATAACCGCAATGCATACTGCTATCCACAGCATAATATTTAACTGCATTTTTTTATCTTTAAGAACTATGCGCGTAGGATCTCCTTCTTGCCAGCGCCTACCATGTAATATATACATATATCTAAAAATACCATAGTAAACAAACGGGATTGTATACATTAGATTACTTGTACCAAAAAAACTTACCGTTCTTGTATCAACCACATAAAGCATATAAACAACCACAAGCGAAGCTGTAATGATTGAAGATATTTGGTCAATAAAATATATACTATATTTTTTAAGAACTTCTCTGTGGTTTCCTGCCTTTTTTGAGAGAAGAATTATCTCCTGCCTTCTTTTATTAAAGCCTAAGAATAAAGCAAGCAATGCTATCATAAATATCATCCAATGCGACATTGAAACATTAGCTGTAATACTCCCTGCTATAATCCTTAGGAGAAAAAAGAAGGCAATACAGAAAACGTCTATTATAATGGCATCTTTAAAAAACTTTGAATATAAAAGATTTAAAGCAATATAGATTATAAGGATTAATCCAAACATAGAATTTAAAGCAAAAGCTAAAGGCAAAACAAAGACAGACAAAATCGCTGCTACAAAATAAGCTTTTTTTATTGAGACTTTACCAGATGGAATAGGCCTCAGACGTTTCATGGGATGAATTTTATCTCTCTCAATATCTGCTATATCGTTTATTATATAAATAACGCTGGCAGTCAAAGAGAACAGGCAGAAGGCAATGATTGTATAAAAATTTTCAGGAAAATCTAATAGCTTCTTGCCAAAAATTAAAGGAAGAAAGATAAAAAGATTCTTGATCCACTGCTGCGGACGCAATAAAGAAAATATATGCCGCATATCTTTTTCTTTTAAATTGAATAAATTGATATAGAAATCATGGATATTTTACCACTAAGAACATTTTTCTATTTATAACACTCTGAATACTAATAATCTAAAGTATGAGCATACAATTAAAAACTTAAAAAAAATTACCATATACTTTTTGTAAATTTATACATCTTTTTCAGAAACTATAAAGATACAAAATCGGTCACTAAATATCACTCTATTAGCTTTTGTTTAATTCATTAATAGACAATTACCACAACTTTCATCCATACATAGTACATCCCAGAAATAAGAACTAAAATTCTGGCGCCTATCTCCATATT
>CAZFDQ010000006.1:0-10680 GCA_964518205.1 uncultured Pseudomonadota bacterium
TTTTAAAAGATCAAGGTTTTGATGCGGCTGTAGAAGCAGCAAGCAATGCAGTGCAAAGTGAAGATTACAGAATAAGAGAAGAAGGGTTTGGATTATTTGGATCATTGGTTAGGAATGGTCAAGGTTTTGATGCGGCAGTAAAAGCAGCAAGCAATGCAGTGCAAAGTGAAGATTATAGTGTAAGTTATGAAGGGGTTAATTTATTTAGATTATTGTTTGAGAAGAATCAAGGTTTTGATGCGGCTGTAGAAGCAGCAAGCCAGGCAGTGCAAAGTGGAGATGATAGTTTAAGGCGTGCAGGGTTAGAATTATTTGAATCATTGGTTAGGAAAAATACAGAAGGTGCTATCGATTTAACTCGATCATTACTTATTAAAAAAGATAAAATGCGTATAGGTTTAGATTTATATGCATTATTACTGCAAGAGTTAGATAGTGATGGAATTAAAAACTTTAAAGATTCGATAAAAAAAGAACTCGCTGATAAAGATTGGAAAGATCTTTTGAGGCAAATGAGGCGTATAGGAAGAAGCCATCGCTCAAATTTGTTTAGGAGGTAAGATAAGTACCGTTATATGATATAATAATATTCCAGATCATAAAAATAGCCTTTAACTATTATGTTGGAGGCTATTTTTTTAAATATAATCATAGTGTTTTCCTGTTCGTATTTCATTTGACTTGTTTATGGGCCAATAATATAATGTCGTAATGAAAGTATTAAAAAGTTTTAAATTTTAATTATCATTAACAAAAACACAATCTTATTTTGCGCAAACAAATCTGATGTCGGAATTGGAAAAAACATTTGAATGGTTGAATAAATCATCAAGCCAGATATTACATCAAGTATTAAAAGATTTGGATCTGGTGTTAAAGATTTGCAAACAAAAAACATAACCAAATCAGCAAAAGTAATAGATGAACAATATATGTAGTATATGTTTTTTAGTCGCTCATCCTGAGCTTACAAAAGGATTAAGCGCATAATGTTTAGAAAATCCAAATCCTTTTATAAGCTTGGGATGGTGAGTTTATAGATTGTACATATAAATGATGTGCTTTATCTAGCAAGGAGAGTATGACAAAACCAATTGTGCTTGTTGTTGGAACTCGTGCTGAAGCAATTAAATTAATTCCACTTCACCTAGCGTTTCAAAAAGCAGGAATTTATTCTTTGCTTTGTGGTACATTTCAACATTCGGATATGCTTGAACAGGTTTGCAATATTTTTAATGTGGTTCCCGATTTTAATCTTGATGTAATGAAGCATGGTCAAGATCTTTTTTATTTAAATCAAATAATTCTTGAACGAACAAAATCTGTTTATTTAAAAACGGATCCGTGTATAGTTTTGGTTCATGGCGATACCACAACCACCATGGCATCTGCAATGTCTGCGTTTTATCTGCACATTCCTATAGGTCATGTTGAAGCTGGATTAAGAACTGGTAATATGCAAGCGCCATTTCCCGAAGAGATGAATAGAAAAGTTGTAGGTCAGATTGCAGATTATCATTTTGCTCCAACGGCTTTTTCGGCTGCAAATTTACTATCTGAAGGTGTTAAACGTGAAAATGTTTTTTGTACAGGAAACACTGTTGTTGATGCGTTATTGTGGATGAAAGAAAAAATCAATTCTGGTCAGATAAAAATTGATGAAAAAATTGTTTCTCTTGTTCATGATTGCAAAAATAAAAATAAAAAAATTGTTCTTTTAACAGCACACAGACGTGAATCTTTTAATGGAGGATTACATCGAGTTTTTAATTCCGTTAAAAAATTTGCACAAAAGCATGAAGATGTTTTTGGAATTTTTCCTGTTCATCCAAACCCTAATGTTGTAAGCGCAGTGCAAGAATCAGGATTAAAGGATGTTGAAAATATTTATACCTGTGATCCATTGTCTTATAAAGAGCTTGTTTATTTGTTGATTAATTGTAACTTTGTTGCAACCGATTCTGGTGGAATTCAAGAAGAAGCTGTTAGTTTGGGTAAACGAGTTATAGTGCTTCGTGACATTACAGAGCGTTGGGAAGGTGTTTGGGATGGTTCAGAGAAATTGGTTGGAACAAACGAAGAATTAATTTTAAATTCTTTGGAAGAGTTTTATTCTATGGTTGATACAACTTTGCCGAATTCTTCTATCTATGGTGATGGGCAGGCGTGTAAAAGAATCGTTTCGATTTTGAAAATGAGATTAAGGTTGAAAACATGGAAAAAATATCAATCGTCGGACTTGGGTATATCGGATTGCCAACAGCAATCCTAGCGGCACAAAATGGATATCAAGTTTTTGGTTTTGATGTTGATCAAGAAAAAATAGATAAAATAAATTTTGGTGATCCAACAATTGTTGAACCAGAAATTACTGAGCGTTTGCTTGCTGTTATTGCAAGTAAAAAATTTAAAGCACATTCGCAACTGCAAGAAGCTGATTGCTTTGTTGTGGCTGTTCCAACTCCTTTTATAAAAAACACAGATCCAAAAGAAGCTGATTTAAGTTTTGTTTTTGCTGCTGCAAAAAATATTGCAAAAGTTTTGGAACCAAACAATTTAGTTATCTTAGAATCTACAATTCCTGTTGGGGCTACTGAGCAGATGTCAAAGATTTTAGAACAGGAATCTGGGTTAAAATTAGGGGTAGATTTTTTTGTTGCACACTGTCCGGAACGTGTTTTGCCAGGAAGAGTTTTTTATGAACTTGTTAATAATGACCGAGTGATTGGTGGAATGTGCGAGCATTCTGCACAGCGTGCAAAAGATTTTTATTCAAAGTTTGTTAAGGGCAAATTATTTCTTACTGATGATAAAACAGCAGAGATGGTAAAGCTTGTTGAAAACAGTTCGCGTGATGTACAGATTGCTTTTGCAAACTCTGTTGCTGCTATGGCTCAAAAGGTTGGGATTAATCCTTGGAATGTGATTGAGCTTGCAAACAGGCATCCAAGGGTAAATATTTTAAATCCTGGTTGTGGTGTTGGTGGCCATTGTATTGCTGTTGACCCGTGGTTTTTAGTGCAGACTTTTCCTGATGAAACTAAATTGTTAAGCACAGCAAGAGTAGTTAATGATCAAAAACCTTTCAAGGTTATAAAAGATGTTTTAAAAGAATGTGAATGTTTAAAAACTAAGGGTATTAAAACACCTAAAGTGTTAGCTTTGGGTTTGACCTTTAAGCCTGATATTGATGACATGCGTGAATCTCCATCTTTAAAAATTGCACAAGAATTAAATGCAAAAAAAGAAGAATTGGAGTTGTTGATTTGTGAACCGAATATGCAAAATTTTGATTTGCAAAAACTTGGTTTTAGTAATACTTTAGACCTGACGAATGGCTTGGATCAAGCTGATATAGTTTTGATTTTGGTTAAGCATAAAGAGTTTATGCAAATTAACAACTTGAATTTGAATAATAAAATTATTATTGATACCTGTGGTTTGGTGAGAGATGATGGAGTTTCGTTCGTATCCTTCGATACGTTTGCGGGCACAAACACTCAGGACGAACGGATACTTTAAGAGGGCGCTAGATTGAAGTTAAATGGTGTATTTAATTAAAGTAAATGCTAAATTATGGCGGTTGCTACCCCTGCCTACGACTCCATTATTGTTCGGGAAAATTTGAGATTGGTTGTTGAGGTGCTGTAGTTCAAGGTTGTAAACCATATAAATAGAGTCGTCATCCTGAAACAAGTTCAGGATGACGACTGATAAGCAATATTTATTATTCAGGTTCAATGAGTGAAGTAGTGAGAAAAGTGATGAAACAATTATTTCTAAAAAAAGGCCAAGTGTTTCTGCAAGATGTTGATGTTCCAAAGCTAACACCAAATAACATTCTAGTTCGCGTTCAATATTCTTTTATTAGTAGTGGTACAGAGATTGCCACGCTTCATGCATCATCAAAATCTTTGTTTCAAAAGTTTAAATCTAATGTTTCTGCCAATGTAAAAAAAGTAAAAGATGCGGTATCTGAAAATGGTGTTGCGGGAACTTTGGCATTGATAAAAAGTAAAAAATATTTTTCTATGTCTTTGGGATATTCTTGTTCTGGTGTGGTTGTTGCTGTTGGAAGTAATGTAGAAAAATTTAAAGTGGGCGACATGGTTGCATGTGCTGGGGCTGGTTTTGCAAATCATGCCGAAGTTGTAACTGTTCCAAAAAATTTAGCAGTAAAAGTTTTGAATAAAGATCTTTTACTTCCATCTAGTTTGACTACAATTGGTTCAATTGCAATGCAAGGTGTGCGTCGTGCAGACTTAAGATTGGGGGAGAGAGTTTGCGTTTTTGGTCTAGGGCTTATTGGTCAGATTACTGTGCAACTTGCAAAATTAAGTGGCTGCCAGGTTTTTGGAATTGATTTGCAAGAAAGTAGATTAGAACTTGCAAAAAAGTTGGGTGCAGATTTTATTTTTAATGCAGCACAGGTGGATTTAAAAAAAGAGATAGATTTTATAACAAATCATTATGGTGTTGATACAACAATTATTACAGCTTCTTCTAGCGGTGGAATAGTTATTCAAAACGCCATGGAATCAACCAGACGTAAAGGTAAAGTTGTTTTAGTTGGTGATGTTAAGCTTGATTTTGATCGCGATCCTTTTTATTCAAAAGAGATAGATTTTTTAATTTCGTGCTCTTATGGTCCTGGACGTTACGACCAATCTTATGAGCTTGAAGGGCACGATTATCCATATTCTTATGTGCGTTGGACAGAAAATAGAAATATGGAATTATTTGTTGATTTGATTAATAAAAAACAGTTGGACATTAGTCCTTTGATTAGTGATGTTTTTGAATTAGAAAAAGCTGAAAGTGCATATGATTATTTAAAAAATAATAATGCACTTGGTGTTGTTTTGTCGTATGAGCAAGAACCATTAAAAATTGTTGAAAAAACAGTTGCAGCGGAAAAAATTACATCCAAAAATCCTGTCCGTCGAAGCCTTGGCGAAGACGGAAAACTAACCACGGCCGTTATTGGTGCTGGTGGTTTTGCAAAAGTTAAATTGTTGCCTCTATTATCGAAAAATAAAAATATAAAAATTGATTACATAGTTGATACTGATGCTGCAAATTCAAGAAACATTTCAGAGCAGTATGGTGCTTCAGGTTTTGGAAATGATTATCAAAAAATAATTAACAACTCAGATATAAACTTTGTTGTTGTTGCAACGCCACATAAATTGCACGCCCCGCAAACAATAGATTTATTAAATGCAGGTAAAGCGGTGTTTGTAGAAAAGCCCGCTGTTGTTAATTTTGATCAGCTGGAACAGTTAGAAAATTTTTTAAATAAGAATTCAAATAATTTTTATTGTGTAGACTTTAATAGATCTTTTGCGCCGTTTAATTTAGCTATAAAAAAAGAATTAGATAAACGTAAAAATCCAGCGATTATTTATTATCGTATGAACGCTGGTTTTATTCCAAAAACTCATTGGATTCAGTCGGCGCAAAATAGAGGCAGAATTATTGGTGAGGCATGCCACATTTTTGAACTATTTAATTTCTTGCTTGACGCAAAGCCGTTAAGTATTGCAGTTCAATCTATAAATCATAACAGCGATGATTTGTGTTCTAATGATAATGTGAATGTGAATATTGCTATGAGTGATGGTTCTGTTTGTTCTTTGATTTATACATCTGTTGGCAATGGTGCAATAGGCAAAGAACATATGGAAATATTTTTTGATGGTAAATCTATTTTGATGGATGATTATAAAACTTTAAATGGTTTTGGTTTACCAAAAAGTTTTAACAAAAAAACTACTGCAGCAGATAAAGGGCATGAATTTTTATTAAATCAATTTGCATTAGTTGTAAAAAAAGGAGAAGGGAGCTTGCCTATTCCTGTTGAACGAATTTTACTTGCGACAAGGGTAAGTTTGGTAGTTGATGAATTGGCAAGAGAGGGTGGAGGATTTAGGTTGTTAGAATAGTTTTTTATCAAGGAGTAGGTTTCGTGAATATAAAAAAACTAGTTTTATTATTTGGTATTTTAATTTACAGCTTAAATCTTTTAGCTATGGATGATGATTTTTCGGTGGAATATTTAGACGAAGCTCCTTTATCAGAAAATGATCAAACATATTTAAATGGTATTAACGAGCGAATAATAGATATTGATGATTTTGAAGTGACGGAAAGAGGAGGTTTGTATAACGCTAAAATTAGTGAAATTATTACAATTGTTGGCAGGCAAAAACCTCACCTTCTTAATCGAGTTAGTAGGATGTTTAGGAAGCGTGTAGCAGAACTTGAAGGAAAGAAAAAGAATATTGAGGAGGCTTCGGGTACTGAAGAGAAAGAATAAATAATAAAGAATAGGAAGAGTAGTGATTAGTGTTGCTAAAACACAGAAAACTTTTTTAATTGGTTTGTTTTTAGTTTCATTTTTAATTCGTAGTTTAGTTTTTGTTTTTTATTTAAGCAAAGACAAAAATTATTGGCAGGTAGATTCTAATACTTATCATCGTGTGGCAGTAAATTTGGCTGAAGGTAAAGGTTTGAGCGCTGATGGCCAAAAGCCTATTTTTTACCGTCTTCCGGGTTATTCTTTATTTCTTGCCGCTTACTATAAACTTTTTGGTGTGGACACTGAAAATGTTTTGTGGTTTCAAATTTTTGTTGCATCTTTTATTCCAATTCTTATTTTTATTTTATCTTTAATTTTGTTTCCTGGATGGCTTTTGATTGCAAAGATTGCTTCTGCCTATAGTGCCATACATATGGGGCTTGTTTTGTATTCAGGCTTTTTCATGACCGAATCATTTTTTATATTTTTTCTTCTTTTATTTTTGATTTTATTTTTATCGAGTTTCCATTTATTTTTTTGTTCATTAAGAAAAACAAAAAAATTTAATGGTGTTTTTTGTCCTCCTGAAATGTGTCAGGGGCCAGGATTTGTTGATCTGCAAAAAGAGATGGAAGAGTCTGAACAAGTCGCTCGTCCTAAGTTTATCGAAGGATGCGGCTTAACCTCACAACTTTTTTTTGCTGGTTTATTTTTGGGGGTGGCATCTTTAATTCGTCCAGTTGGTCACTATTTAGTTGTTATTTCTGTTTTATTACTTTTATTTTCTAGTGATACTTTTAAACAAAAAATTAAACACAGTTTTATTTTATTTTTGGGATGGTTTATTCCTGTATTCCCATGGCTTTTAAGAAGTTATTTATTGTTAGGGCAGATATTTTTTCATACTTTACCCGGCGGACATTTTTTATATTTTTCTGCAGCACGCGTGGCAATGTATCCACAGCAATGTTCTTATGAACAAGCTAGAGAAAATTTAACAGAAGAAGTTAATACTTTAACAAAGCAAAAAGAAGCTGAATTGGGACGCAAATTAAACGAGATTGAAGCTTGTGATACTAGAATGGCAATAGCTTTGAAGTATTTTAAAAAGTATCCATTTATAAGTTTACAAAATTGGTTAACAGATATTTTTCGAGTTTCTCTATCTTTATATTCTTCTGAACTTGTTTTGCGAGATACTGGAACTAAAGGTGGTTTTGATAAGGAAAGAACTATTTGTTCTATGTTTAAGCGTCATTTGTTTCCGCAAACAAAAAGTAAAGTTTTGCCATTTATTATTTGGTATGAAATTTTGCTTTATTTTTTCATTCTACTTGGTTTTGCACTTGCTTTTTTTAAGGCTTTGTTTAATAAAAATAGTTGGTGCATATGGTTGCGGGTTTTGCCTTTTGCTGCTCTTTTTATAGTAATAGGGCTTTCTGGTGGTTATAGCAGAATGCGACTTCCTATAGAACCATTTTTAATAATTTTTTCGTTTAGCTTTTGGGATTATTGTTATGAAAAATATTAAGCAAGCAATAATTATTGGTGCTGGTCCTGCAGGGTTAACTGCAGCATATGAGTTATTAAAAAAAACGGATGTTATTCCTATTATTTATGAATCAACAGATCAAGTTGGAGGTCTTAGTCGTACTGTAAATTATAAAGGTAACAGGATTGATATTGGTGGGCATAGGTTTTTTTCCAAGTCTGATAAAGTAACGCAGTGGTGGAAAGAAATTTTACCAATGCAAGATCATATTTTAGATCCAGAAAAAATTGACGATGTAATGTTGGTTCGTTCTCGTTTATCTAGAATATTTTTCTTAAGAAAGTTTTTTAATTATCCAATTTCTTTAAGTCTTCAAACTATTAAAAATCTTGGTTTTAAAAGAATGTGCAAGATTGGATTTAGTTACATTAAAATAAGACTTTTTCCAATTAAAGATGAAAAAACTTTGAAAGATTTTTTTATTAATAGATTTGGCAAAGAATTGTATTTAACCTTTTTCAAAGATTATACGCAAAAGGTTTGGGGTGTGCCTTGCGATCAGATTAGTGCTGCCTGGGGGGCTCAAAGAATAAAAGGGTTATCTATTGGTAAGGCAATTTTGCATGCCATAAAATCGACTTTTGTAAAAGACAAATCGATTGGACAAAAAAGCATAGAAACAACTTTGATTGGGCAATTTGCTTATCCAAAATATGGTCCGGGGCATATGTGGGAAGTAGTTGCAAAAAAAATTTTGGCTAAGGGAGGAAGAATTTTTTTGAATCACGAAGTTGTTGGTATTGATGTTAATGGTGAAAAAATAATTAAAGTAAAAATTAAAAATAAAAACACGGATGAAATAGTTGAAAAAAATGCAGATTTTGTTTTTTCTAGTATGCCGGTAAAAGATTTAATAAATAGGTTCAAGTCTGATGTTCCTGCTTATGTAAAAGAAATTTCTGATGGTCTTGTTTATCGAGATTTTATAACAGCTGGTTTATTATTAAAAAATTTAAAATACAAGCTTGATGATAATTGGATTTATATACAAGAACGTGATGTCAAAGTCGGGCGTATGCAAATTTTTAATAATTGGAGTCCTTACATGGTAAAAGATAAAAAACATGTTTGGATGGGACTTGAATATTTTGCTAATGAAGGTGATGAGTTATGGAGTATGCCAGAAGATCAATTTAAAAAACTTGCTATTAATGAATTATACAAACTTGGCTTTATAGAAAAAAGTGATGTTATAGATTCTATTGTTATAAAAATGCCAAAGGCTTACCCTGCATATTTTGGATCTTATGATAAATTTGATTTGATTAAAAACTTTTTAGATCAATATCAAAATTTATTTTTAATTGGTAGAAACGGGATGCATAGATATAACAATATGGACCACTCCATGCTTGCAGCAATGCAGGCAGTGCAAAATGTTGTAAATGGTGAAAAGAATAAAGAAAATATTTGGTCTGTAAATGCCGAAAAAGAGTATCATGAGCAAAAGACTAGAGCATAAAACTTTCTTGATAGCTTTATTTATTTTTTCTTTTATGATTAGAGGTTTGTTTTTTATTGCTTTTTTAAGTAAAAATAATAATTATTGGACCGGTGATTCGCAAGATTATTATGGTCTTATGTCTAGGTTATCAGAGGGAAAAGGTTTAACGAATTCTGATAATTCGCCATATTTTGAAAGAGTTCCAGGTTATACATATTTTATGTACTTATGTGAATCGATTTTTGGTAAAGGAATTAAAAAGATATTATGGTTGAATATTTTTATAGCAGCATTTTTTCCTATTTTGATTTTTCATATTTCATTAAGTTTATTTCCTCTTAAATTGTTATTGGCAAAAATTGTTTCTGTTTATTCGGCCATTCATTTAGGATATTTTTTGAATGCTGGAACTATAATGTCGGATAGTTTGTTTTGTTTTTTCTTTTTTATTTTTATTATTTTATTTTTTAGATCCTTTGATTTGTTTTTTTGTTTTAGCTCTCAAGATATTTATATAAAAAGAGGTTGGTTAAAACGATTATTTTTTGCAGGTGTTATTTTAGGAATTGCTTCTTTAATTAGACCAGTGGGACATTTTTGTATTGTTATAGGAATTCTTTTTTTGTTTTTTTCTAAATTTAATTTATTACAAAAATTAAAGGGAGCTTTTTTATTATTATTTGGGTGGTTGCTGGTTGTAAGTATTTTGGTTATAAGGAATTTTTTACTTACAGGTTTTATGTTTTTTAATACAATGCCAGGTATACACTTTTTAAGATTGGTAGGGGCTCCTTTAGCTTGTGAAGTTTATCAATGTTCTTATATGGATGCTAAAAAAAAATTGCTTGAAGAGGTTTTTTTAAAGTTAAAGGATGAAAATAAAAATGAAATTTCAGCAATTATAAGTTGTAAAGCAGCAGAAGATGTTACGTTAAAATATATAAAAAAACGTCCAATTTCATTTTTGTTAATGTCTTTGAAAAATTTTTTTAAGACCTGTTTTTCTTTATATTCTGCTGAATTGTTGTATATGGATGCAGGGCATCGGTGGGATACATATTTAAAAAGAAACGTTTTTGTTAGATATTTAGCTTCTAAATTAAATAATAAATTTATAAGATATTTTATTTACTTTGAGATTTTATGTTTATTATTTATTATGGCGGGTTTTTTATTGAGCTTATTTTTCAATATTTTAAAATTTAATTATTTGTGTGTGTTTTTAAAGGTTCTACCTTTTATTGGTTTATTTATTTTTCTGACATTAGCAGATGGTGTTGCAAGATTAAGAATGCCTATAGAACCTTTCTTTTTTATATTTGCTTTTGATTTTTGGATAAAAGTCTTATTAAAGAAATTTAGTTTTAAATATGAATTATAAAA
>CAZFDQ010000007.1:0-4799 GCA_964518205.1 uncultured Pseudomonadota bacterium
CATGTCAAACAATTATTCCTGCAATAAAATACAAACAAATCCAAAAAAAAAGGGAAAAAGAAAAAAAGAAAATTTTAGAAAAAAGTCTTTAATACTTAAAGACAGGGAGTAAACTTGGGAATGAAGCAGTTTGCCGAATTTTATAAAAACAAAAAAGTTTTGGTGACAGGCGGAGCAGGTTTTATAGGTTCCCATATAGTAGAAGAGCTTGTAAAAAATGAAGCTAAAGTTACCATTCTTGATAATCTTTCTAGTGGTACTCTTAATAATTTACGAAACGTTTTTCCTCAAATTAATATAATTTATGGAGATGTCTCAAATCCATTCACCTGCCTTCATGCCACAATGAACACCGATGTTGTTTTTCATCTTGCAGCCCTTGTCTCTGTTCCGATCTCTACTCAAAATCCAAAAATTTGCTATCAAATTAATATTGATGGAACAAAGAATTTGCTTGAAGCATGCAAAAAAAATAAAGTTCAAACATTTGCACTTTCTTCTTCCGCTGCTGTTTATGGAAATCGAAATGATGTATGCCATGAAAAAGATACTCCAAATCCGCAATCACCTTACGCCGAAAGTAAATTAGAAGGAGAAAAACTTTGCAAACAATATTCAGAAAAATTTGATCTCAATACTGTCAGCTTAAGATACTTTAATGTTTATGGAGATAGGCAAAATCCAAATGGTGATTATGCAGCCGTTGTTGCAAAATTTAAACATAATCTCAAAAATAAAAAACCTATTATAATTTTTGGAGATGGAAAACAAACTCGAGATTTTATCCATGTCTCTAAAGTTGTGCAAGCAAATTTAAAACTTGCAATGCAAAATATCAAGGGCGAAATATTTAACATTGCTTCAGGTAAAAGTATTAACTTATTTGAACTCATCGAATTACTAGAAAAAGAAACAAATATAGAAAAAACAGAAATTCTTTTTCAAGCTACAAGACCTGGTGATATCCAAATATCAAAAGCAAATTGCAAAAAGTATCAAAAGATGTTTGCCTAAATTGACACTTTAATTCTACAATTTAAACTTATATCAAATCTAAATAGCAAGCCGGAGTGGCGGAATTGGTAGACGCGCTAGATTCAGGGTCTAGTCCGCTTTTTGTGGGTAGGAGTTCGAGTCTCCTCTTCGGCACCAAATCCCTCTTGAATTTACCCCTTTTTTCCGATATAATCCTAATAGGATCTTAGTCAAAAACACTAAAATTTTATAATATTAAAAATTAAAGATACTATGGCCAAAAAAGATTATTACGAAATATTAGGGATCTCAAAAACAGCATCCCAAGATGAAATTAAAAAATCATATAGAAAATTAGCTCTTAAATATCATCCAGATAAAAATCCTGGAGATAAAGCTGCTGAAGAAAAATTTAAACAAGCAGCTGAAGCCTATGAAGTGCTTTCTAATGCCGAAAAACGCAAAAAATACGATCAATTTGGCCATGCAGGAATGCAAGGTGGTTTTGATTATCATCAATACAGCGACATTCACGATATTTTTGAAAGTTTTGGTGATATTTTTGGTGATTTTTTTGGAGGTGGTTTTGGAAATACAAAACGCAAAAAAAGTGGTTTAACGCCTCAAAGAGGACACGATCTTTCTCAAAAAATTGATGTCTCTCTTAAAGAAAGCTATCTGGGCACAAAAAAAGACATTTTAACTTATCACTACATAAAATGTGATGTTTGCCAAGGTTCAGGCTGTAAACCAGGAACAAAACCTGAAAGCTGCCCAACATGTAAAGGAACAGGGGCTGTAAATTATAGGCAAAGTTTTTTCTCATTCTCACAACCATGTAGCTCTTGCCAAGGTCAAGGGTTTAAAATTACAACTCCATGCCCAGAGTGCCGCGGACAGGCAAGAGTTTCAAAACGCGAAAAAATTACAATAAATATTCCTGAAGGAATTTATAATGGGGCAGAACTTCGCGTTGCAGGAAAAGGTGATGCAGGAATTTTTGGTGGTCCATCCGGAGATTTATATTTAGTTGTAAATATTGTAGACGATAACAAATTTTATCGTCGCAATAACGATCTTGTAACTCGCCTAAATTTAACCTACCCTCAATTAGTTTTGGGATGCCAAGTTGAAATCGAAAATATCGATGGTATAAAAGAAACAATTAAAGTTCCAAAGGGCTGTGACGTTGGAAAAGAAATAACCATTGTTGGAAAAGGGTTTAAAAATCTTCATGGTTATGGAAAAGGAAACTTGGTCATAATCGCTCAATGCGATATTCCTAAAAAACTTGATGCTGCAACCAAAGAAAGCTTGCTTGATTATGCCAAAAAACTTGGCAATCAAAGTAAAAATTCAAATGGTGGAATTTCTGGATTTTTTAAAAAATTTTTGGGTTAAAAAAAATCTGGCTCACTTTTTATTAATAGTATTTTCTCAAAGATCTACACCATACATCTCACTCAACAACACGCAACAATTCTTCCATAGAAACAACCCCATCTTCAACTTTGCAAATACCATCCAACTTTAATGGAACCAAACCATCTTTAATTGCCTGTTCACGAATAACCTGAGCCGAAGCTTTTTGCATAATTAAATCACGAATATTATCATTTACCATCAAAAGTTCAAAAATACCTGTTCTGCCCTTATATCCTAAATCAAAACAGCAAGAACAACCTTTTGATTTGAAAATTTTCTTTAGTTTTTTGTTGTTTAAAATATCATGCTCATTAGCATTTAAAACGGTTTTTTCTTTGCACATTTCACAAAGTTTACGAACTAAACGCTGAGCCAAAACTCCAGACAAAGACGCATTAATCAAAAATGGTTCAATTCCCATATCAAGTAATCTGGTAACAGCACCAACAGAATCATTTGTATGCAAAGTACTTAAAACCAAATGCCCTGTTAAAGCCGCCTCGATTGCAATTTGCGCGGTTTGCTTGTCACGAATTTCTCCTACCATTACAACATCAGGATCCTGACGCAAAATAGAACGTAAACCATTTTCAAAATCAAAACCAGCCTTAGGATTTACCTGGCTTTGAGTAATTCCATCAAGATTATATTCAACAGGATCTTCCATTGTTACAATGTTGCGCTTTGCATTATTAAGTGCTGAAAGAATAGCATAAAGAGTTGTAGTCTTTCCAGAACCAGTTGGACCCGTTACAAGAAAAAATCCGTATGGACGAGCAATCAAAGCATTAAGCTGTTCTAATACATTTAAACCGCAACCCAAAGAATTTAGGCTAATACAATTTGATTCACGATCAAGAATACGCACAACCATTTTTTCGCCATAAATTGATGGAAAAGTAGAAATCCGCATATCAATCAAATTATTTTTTGGACTAACTTTTACTCGAAGCTTTCCATCTTGTGGAATTCGTTTTTGAGCAATATCCATTCCAGATAAAACTTTTAAACGAGATAAAACAAGAAGTTGTTTTTCAAAATCTATCGAATCTTGATCAAACAAAACACTATCAATACGATATCTTACTCGCATTCCATTTTGATTTGGTTCTAAGTGGATATCAGAAGCACCAACAGAAATCGCCCTAAACAAAAGATCATCAACAAGCCCAATAATAGGCTCGTTGATGATACCTTTTTTTATTTTTTCTTCTGGACCATAAAGTTTATAATCCAAATTTTGCCTAACCTCCCCTTCCTCCATATTTTTATCCTAATTTATAACCAATTAAAAAACCAACAACTGATGAGATAAAAATTATAAGATTATTTTTAATCCAATCAAAAGAAGTGTTTAATACAATACCAAGATCAGCAGAAGGCTCAAAGCCGAGTAAAACATTTAATGCTTCCCAATCAATGTCTAAAACTTTATTATATTCCAAAAGTAAAATCAAAATAATAGCAGTAAGAAGACTGAAGAAAACAAATTTAAAATATTTTCTAAATAAAAAACCTATAGCAAAACCGCCACCAAAATAAATAGCTGCTTGAACAGCCTCTGATGATGTTCCACCAATATTTTCAGCCCATTCTTTAATATTAACTTTGTCCCAAAGACCTTTTAGCCATTCAATAAAGGAATTAAAAGTACCTGCAGCATCCATATTTGTCCTCTCATTCGATATTTAATAAAACAAACAAAAACACTTAATTTGCTATTGTAAAAAAAAATGCTTAACATAGCATTTCGTATTTTTAAGATAACAAAACTTCTTTTTAAAATTCCAGCACAAGAAAAAAAATTTATCCCACACCCAATTTTTATTAAATAAACTAAGATAAAAAGACAAAAAAATAGGCAGGAATTTGCATTATGCATATTCCTGCCTACAAAAAACAAATCTGGTTTATTTGACCAAATCTTTTAATTTCTTTCCAGGTTTGAATTTTGGAACTTTTTTTGCAGGGATGTTCATTTTTTTGCCTGTTGCAGGATTTATTCCAACTCTGGATTTTCTTTTCATTGTTGAAAACGTTCCAAAACCAGTTAAAACAACTGATTTATTCTTTTTTAATGAATTTTCAACTGTTTTAATAAAAGATTCTAATGCACTTTTACATGCAGTTTTTGGCAATTTTGTTTCTTTTGCCATCTGCTCAATCAAAGCAGCTTTGTTCATAAATTACTCCTTAACCTAAAACCAGCTTTACCTGGATAATGCACAAACAAAAAAAATCAACACAAACACTAGGTAGGCATCTCCTTGATGATTGTGCATCAAATGATTTTTGTCAAGTACCAAATTATATCAAACCTCCCTCTTCACCAAGCTTTTACAAAGAGGAAAAAATAAAAATCCGCTAAACCACAAAATAATTGGTATAAAATTAAAAAA
>CAZFDQ010000008.1:0-3716 GCA_964518205.1 uncultured Pseudomonadota bacterium
GATTAAGGATAAAGAACGTAGTCAGGGTGAAAAAATTAGTTATGCACTTTTTAGAAGAGAAACTTTAGATTTAGAGAATTATAAATTTAAAGAACTTGAAGAGCATGAGATTACAGAAAAAAAACAGGTTGCGCGTAGTTATCTTGTAGCAGATAATATAAAAGATTTTTATGTAGAGTGTGTAACATTGCAAGAGAAAGATGAAAAGAATGAGAAATCTGCTCAGGGAGCTGAAGAAGTTAAGATGTTTGTTTGGGGTGATAAAAAAGAAACGATAGATGTTGTTCCGCGTAATGTTGAAATTAAAATTGTCTTTTGGGATGATAAAATGATTGGTGATCATGGTTTTACATGCTCTATTCCTATTATTTCGTATCCAACAATAAAAGCCCTTCGACAAGCTTCCGCCGACGCCAAGGCTATGGTGGACAGGCAGGGTGATCGGGAAGAAGGGGCTGCAAAACCTACTGAAGGAGGAGCAAAACCAGAAGTAGGAGTACGAAGGCCGGAAGCTGCAAAACCGGTGGAAGGTGCTCCGTCTGCTATGCCGATGCCTGGAGGTTGATTAATTAGGTAAAAACAGATTTATGATAAAAAAACAAAACGGTTCGATTTTACTTTTTACATTATTAATACTTTCGATTATTACAGTTTTAACGCAACAACTTGTGCGTAGTGTTTGGGTTGGTTCTGAATTTAACAACAGAATGATTGCAAAAGAGAAAGCTCGTATGCTAGCCTTGGGTGGAATTAATTTAGCTATCTCACAATTAACTCTGCGAAAGCCTTTAAAAAAAGAAGCTGGAAATTTGCCAGAAGCAGATTTGCAAGACAAAATACAGAAAGATTTTTTAAAAAGAGTTTGGACGAATCTGAATAAGTGGCAAACATTTAATCTGGATGAAAAGTTTGATGAAATGGATGGTCAGATTAAAATTTGCATAACTTGTGAAAATGGTAAAATTAATATTAATGAAGCATTCGATTTTGAAAAACAAGAATTCAAAAATAAATTTAAAAGGTTGTTGCAGGGGTTGCATATCAAAGGAAAATTAGCAGAGGGAGAGATTTTAAAACGTTTAACAGATTTTTTAAAAGAGCGAAAAAAGAAGTTAGACGATATTTCGGAATTAGTTGATGTGCAAGGCCTTGAACATTTGGATGTGTTTTATCGACCGCCAGAAATGCCTGTGGGGAAAAAACATCCAGAACCAAATGCAGATGTTTTACTACAAGATCTTTTTACTATTTGGACTGATGATGAGAAAATTGAACTTTTATTTTGTTCAGATTCTTTGGCTGCAGTTCTTGGTTTTGCTCGGCGCCCGTTGGCAAATGATGCGCAAGTTTTGAAAGAAAAATATTCAGATGCAATTGCAAATTTTAAAAAAGATTGGGGTGCAAATTGGGACGTGAATTGGGAAAATGTTATACCATTTTTTGGTGTGCAACCTAAGTTTTTAAAAGAGTTTGAAGATATTTTCTCCAAAGAATTTGGGCCAACGGCCTATTCTGTGATATCTTGTGGAAAGGTTGAAGGAGTTGAGCAAAAACTTTTGGCAATTTTGAAACAAATAGAAAAAAAAGAAGAACAAGTTGAGCAGGGTGAACTAACTTCTGTAAATAACAAAGCAAATAGTCAGAGCGCAGAAGAAAAAAAGGAGAACTCTGAAAAATCTTTTAAAGTTGTGAAAATGTATTGGCTTTAAATTTTATTTTAGTAATAAGATAGGGTGTTTTTGTGAGAATAGAAACGCGAGTTGGCTTATTTATTATTGTCGCAATCGGCATCTTTATTTATTTAAGTGTTAATATTGGAGCGTTGCGATTAGATAGGGCTCAATATAATACTTATAAAACATATTTTGATGATACTGGTGGGTTAGACCAAAAGGCTCCAATAAAAATTGCTGGTGTTGATGTTGGTTGGGTAGATTCTATAATTTTGTTAGAAGATGGTAAAGCAGAAGTTAATATGCGAATTAGCAAGAGTATCAAGCTTGCTAAAAATTCCTATGCTATGATTTCTCAAGAAGGTTTAATTGGTGCCAAAGCTTTAGTTATAGAACCAGGAGATCCTTCAACAGGACAATTGTTACCTAGTAGCACTTTATCTGTTCCTGGAAAAGCTCCAGTGGTTGTTAGTGATTTGTTAGATCAGTTTAAAGATATTGCAGCAAGTATCCAAGATATTGCAAGTTCGTTTAAAAATGTTTTTGCTACAACAAAAGGTGAAGATGATATGAAATTGGCTTTAAATGGAATAGCAAAAGCAGCAGATAGGATGTCAGATTTTTCTGAAGTTATGCAAAGAACAATGCTGAAAAACGAAGAAAATATTAATGCCATGTTGCTTGATCTTAGACATACTGCACATCATCTTGAAACTGGAATTCCATCTATTACCAAAAACTTTGATGAAACTTTTCCAGCATTCAAAAAAGATGTAAACAGGCTTACTTTGGTTTTAGCGGATGATACTTTACCTAAAGTTTCAAACGCAAGTGATAAAGTTGGTATTGCATTTGAAAATATAGAAAGTACATCAGATCAAGCACGCGAAGCGTTTAGAGAGGCAGAACAGGTTGCAGAAAAAATTAATACGGGAAAAGGCGTTGTTGGTAAACTGGTTAATGAAGATGAAACATATGATGATATTAAAAAAACAATTCGTGGTTTAAAAGATTATGTAACAAAAGCACAGTCTTTGGATATAAATGTTGATATGCACTCAGAAACAATGCTTTCGCGAGATTGGAATTCAAAAGGCTATTTTGATTTAAAAATCAGGCCTCAGCAGGATTTCTTTTATCAGCTTCAATTGGTTTCTGATGAAAGAGGTAGTATTTCAAGAGAAGAAGAACATCGTGAATGGTTTGATAAAGATGGTAACCCTGTAGAAATAGATAAATTAACATATGGGACTGGCGTTGCAGGTGATGCTCAAAAAGCTCACGATGAATTGGAATTTGCAAAAACTGTAGACAGAACAGTACGCAAGAAAAATGATATTATGTTTGGATTCCAGTTTGGTAAGAGGTTTGATAGAGCCACATTTAGAATTGGTTTGTTTGAAAACTCATTTGGTGTAGCATGTGATTACTATGTTCCATTGCAAACAGATAAATTCCACTGGATTACTTCTGTAGAAGCTTTCGACTTTAAAGGAACCAAGCGTCTTAATGATACCAGGCCATATATTAGATGGATTAATAGATTATATTTCATGAAACATATTTATACTGCGTTTGGTGTTGATGATATGTTTGGTAAGCATACCTCTAGCCCATTCTGGGGTGGTGGTATTAGATTTGGAGATGATGATATTAAATATGTATTATCATCTCTTCCTATTGGAAGTGTTGCTGGCGGAAAATAAAATTAATATTTTATTAAGTGATTAGTTTTATTATTTCAATGAAAATTACCACCAATTCCAGTTTGATTGATTTCAAAGTAATCTTGTTCAATATCGTAAATGATTTCACCTTCATCTTCTTCATCTCCATAGAAAATAAAGCCCATATCATAGATTGTGTAATCATAAGTTGAATTGTAAATTTTTTCTTCCATCTTTTATCCCAATTTTTCCCTAAAAATATAACCAGTTGTACGTTTAAATATCGATTTTTATGTGTAGAAATAGAAATATAACCCATGGGATAGTTTTGGCAATAAATATTTTAAATTAATTTATTAAATTTCAGATGTAAAAT
>CAZFDQ010000009.1:0-20003 GCA_964518205.1 uncultured Pseudomonadota bacterium
TTGGAGCAACTACTGGTTCTGGTTCAGCTACAACTTCCTCTTCTTTCTTCTCTTCTTCAGCTTTTTCTTCTTCTTTTTCTTTAACCTGTGCGCCTTTTACTTTATCTTTCCATTCTTTTGCTCTACCAGCAAACGGCATAAGACTTGGTTCAAATGTTGTTTCAAAGTATGTAAGAAGTTTTACAAAAATACTTTCACCTTCAGGTTCTTTTCCTTCTTCTTTTGCTGTAACAAATTCTTCAACGGCTCTGCCAATATCTTCCATGTATTTTCTTACAGAAACTTCATCCCAATTTCTAACTTGCGTAACCTTGCTTGCATAATATTTAATCTTATCAAATACTTTGACCGGTTCTTGCAATCTTGCAGCCATTGCCATTAATGTTTCTTGTTGCCCTGGAGTTCTTTCTTCTAGTGGTATTCTTGCTAAGGCACCAGCAAAGTAATGTAAAGCTTCCATTTGTTTTTCACTTGCTAATACTCTATTTTCAGCCAAATAACCCATAGCTTCTGCAAGTTCACCAATTTCTGTTTCATCAAGTTTACCATCATTTGCTATAGATTTTGTAAAGCTTGCATACAATGCATTATATTTATTTGCAAATTCAGGATCTGGATATCCAATTTTTGAAGCTTCAACTTTAACTTCTTCTTTTACTGTTTCTTCTAATAGATCTTGCCAATCTCTTACTTGTCTTCTATGAGCAACCGTAAATACATTTCTTAATGTTGGTACCATACCTAACACATCTCTTATTAGTGTCTTTTGATCTGAAGTTGAAAGTTTACCTTTTTTCTTAGCAATAACAGCCTTATCAACTATACCTTCAATACCACTCATAAACATATCAACATCTTTAATAGGCTTTTCTCCTTCAATTGCTTTTTCAAGTTGAGTCATTGCTCTTGTAATATGATCACCAAGAGTAATTGGATTATTAGCTAAATCACGTAATGCCATTAAATCAGCTCTTTTTGCTCTTAAAATATCAATTGTTCTAGCCAAAATAACAGCATTTCTGAAGAAATTCATCAAATCTTTATGTGTATCTTTTAATTCTTTTGGTGCATCTTCAGCTGGTTTACCACCAACGGCATAAACCAAGTTTTCTAAATCATCCATCCATTCATCAACACCCATTTCTTTAATTTTTGTTGGTTCATCAAGCATTGCGTCGTACCAAGCAATCAAACCAGGAAGATCTGATGGTTTTTCTTCTTCTTCAGCTTCTACTTCTTCTTTAGCAACAACTTCCACCAATTCTTCTGTTTTAACTTTTTCACCTTCTTTTGTTGCTTCTTCTATTGTTTCAACAACTTCTTCAGCTGTTTCCGGAGTAACTCCTGTTTGATCTACAACTTGCTCAACTGTTGGAGCTTCGCCTTCTTTTTTAGCTTTTTCAGCAAGTTCTTTTAGCATTTTAGCTTTTCGTGCTTTAGCTGCAGCTTTTTTCTTTGCAATCACAGCTCTGAATAAAGCTGTTTTTGGTTTTTTAACAGCTTCAGGTTCTGCTGTTTCTGCTGGAGGCACAGGAGCTGCTGCTGGAGCAACTTCTTCATCTGTTATTTCTGAACCTTCAAGTTCACGAGCCTTTTGCAACGCAGCTTTAAAAGCATCTTCTTCTGATGCTGCTGGCGCAGCTGCAGATTCTTCTGCTGGCGCAGCTTCAGGTTCTTCTGCTGGCGCAGCTTCAGGTTCTTCACCAAATAAAGTACCCAAACCCATATCTTCTTCTTCGTCTTCATCTGTAACAGTTGCTGGCTCTGCGGCTGTTTTTTTAGCAGAATCTTCAGTTGGAGCTGTTGCTGGCTCTTCACCAAATAAAGCACCCAAACCCATATCTTCTTCTTCGTCTTCATCTGTAACAGTTGCTGGCTCTGCCGCTGTTTTTTTGGCAGAATCTTCAGCTGGAGATGTTGTTGGCTGTTCAAAAAGATTGCCAAACATAGTCTCGTCTTCATCCGCATTATCTAAAGCTTTAATGGGTGAATTCCAAATCAACACAAAGCATAGCCCACTGACTATGCCCAACAATTTTAAATAACCTTTTTCTCTCATCATTTTCTCCTCTTTTTTTTAAGGTTATCATCCTTTTACCTTTACAAATGTATATTTTTACACAGCTTTTTTCTTCTTCATCTATATTATAACAATTTCACATTGTAACTTGTCAAGGGTTTGTAAAGTTTGTATTTGAATTTTTTATACAATCTAGCGACGTGCGCTTCCACGACCACCACGACCACCACGTCTACGAACTTCTGGCTCAGGCGCAGGAGCTGGAGCTACAGCTGGTGCAGATTCAGGTACAGGAGCTGCTGAGTTCAAAGCTTTAGTCATCAAATCAATTTGAGCCGACTTGTCTGCAAAAGATACCTTGAGGTAACTTAAAAGGCTCTGTATTTGCGTAATGCCTGCAACCTCTTTGCCTTCTTTTTTATTTTTTACCATCTCATCAACTAATTCTTGAAGATCAGCCATGAATGCTTCTTTTGCTTCCTCACTTTCAGCAGCTGCTGCAACTTGGCCAGAAAGAAGGCTTATGCGTTCTGGATATGTAATTTCACCTGCAACTTTTGCAACCATACCATTTATGGTATCTCTTTGCTCATCCGTCCACTTATCACTCCATCTTACAAATTCTACAACTGCTTTTAATTTATCCATTTCTGGACCAGCCATTGCTCTGTTATTAATTAAATATGTGAGCTCTGTTAGATTTTCTGGTTTTACAAAACCTTCCATATTTGTTGCAGCCATTACAAAGATTCTATTAAGTCTTCCTGGATAATCTTGTGGAATCTCTGAAGCAACAGGTGCAGCTGGAGCAGCTAAATCTTTAAGCCAACCCGCAGCCAAATCCTTATATTGTTCTGCAAAGTTACCATAACTTACAGAATTTAAAATATTAGTAATATTATCCATTAATGCTTTATCAATTTCTTTTCCCATTTCTATATCGGTTTTAATACCATCAACTAAACCACGTAAAGAATCAATTACAGATTTTTGATTCTCAGGACTTTGTGTTGCCCAACCACTTGTAATTCTTTCAAGCAAAAAGCCTGCACGTTCTGCAACTGTTACTGGTTGTTTTACAACAGCAATCCATTTATCAAGTTGAGCTAAAGCTTTCTCTGCTGTAACAATGTCACTATATTTAATATTTCTTAACAATTCTTCAAGAGCTGTAAGTTCCATTTCGCTTTTGCCATCTCTATCTAAAACAAGAGTTCTTAAGTCTGCAAATAATTCTTTTTGGCGTTTTTGTAAAGCCATTTTTTTCTTCATATTAATAGAAGCTTGGCCTATTTCCGTTTTCAAGTTATTAATTTTTTCTGTATAAGTTACAGGCATAGTTGCTTTTGATGTCAAAAGTTCTACCTGAGATTGAACATCTTTAAATGCCGGATTATAAGCTATCTGGTATAAAAGTTCGGTCAGCTTTGATATCTGTTCTGGCTTTCTTTGATTAACTAAATTTTCTAATTCAGCTAAAAACATTGTTTTATTTTCTGGTTTTTGGCCAACTTGTTTAATTAAATCTTTAAATGCTTCAATTTTAGCACTATAAGGCATTGTTTCTTTTGCTTGCGCAAGTCTTGTTGCAAAATCTAAGGTAACAGTAGTATCTTCAGCTTCTTTTGCTTCTTGTTCACCAAACAATTCACCCCAACCTTGCTCTGCTGTTGCAGGGGGCGTTTGTGCAACGCCCAAATAATAAACCCCAAAAACCGCCAAAAGGGTTAAAACATATCTACCTATCTTAAACTTCATATTTTTCTCCTTAAATTTTTTTAACTACTTTCCTTTCTCCTTTCAAAACTTATAATTTATTATCTGCCTCTTCCTCTATCACCACGGCCTCTACCCCTTGCTGCAGGAGCAGGTTCTGGTTTAGGTTCTGATGCTGTAGTAGGTTCTGGTGCTGCTACAGATGCTGGAGCTGCTGGAGTAGATAAAGTTTTAATCATTGCATCAAGCTGTTCAACTTGAGCAACTAATGCAGGATTTGCACTCATCTGTAATTTTGCAAAATTCAAAGAAGGAATTAATCTGCTTATATCTTCTACAGTCTTTCCTTCTGCTTTTGCTTTTTCTATTTCAGCAATTAACATTTGAACTTTATTCAAGAATGCTGCAGCATTTTCTGGAGAAACCGCCGCAGTATTAGCATCTTTAATAATTTGATCTATGCGACCTTTCATAGTTGAAACAACTTTAATTTTATTTTGTAAGTCTTTTACTTTTTTCTTTTCTTGTTCTGTTAATTCATCAAACATTGCAACAAAACTAAGCGTATCAGCAAGTTTTTCTCTTTCTTGTGGTGCAGCCATTAATGCTTGTTGAATAAGAGGTTCAATACCAGCTAAATATGCTTGTTTTGATTCTGGATTTTTCATAAATTTCTTGGATGAAATTCCAAAGAAGTAATTTACCTTTTCACCAAATGAAGCTGTTTGATCAGGTGCTGCAGGAAGTTCTACAGGCGCTTCTATTTTTACACCAAGTTTTTCTAATAAATCTGAAACTTGTTGTCTTTGCCTTTCAGTAAATAGGAAATTATATTTAACTGATTTTAATAACTCTTCTAATCTCTTGTCTTCCCCCATCAAAGATATACCTTGTTTCTTTTGATCAAGTACAGTATCAACAAATGAAGGTAATCTTCTGATAAAGGCTTGTTTAGAATAATCATTTTCAGTTGCTTTACCACTACTCAATCTTGCTGCTAGTCTGTTCAAGTTTTCTGCAAATGTTACAGGTTTTGACATTGCATCAAGAAGAGCTTGAAGCTCTGCACTATGAGCAGAAAGTAAAGGATTAAATCTTGCAGTTTGAACAAGAGTTTGCAATTTAACAACGTCTTCATCTGTCATACCACCACGATCACCAACAAGACTTTCCAAATCACTCATAAATCCATCAGTTTGTTTTAAGAATGCTTCTTTCTTTTCTGGAATTGCAGCAGCTTCTGTAAGTTTTCTTTGAAGATCTTGTATTCTTTCTGCAGGTGTTACAGGTGTTTCTGCAACTTCAGATAGTCTGTCTAACAACATCCTTCGTGCTGGAACATCACCAACTAATTCTGTATTAAATTTTGCAAAATTTACAAGCTCTTGAATTTGATCTAGATTTTCTGGTGTTCTTGATTTTACAAGTTCTTCTATTGCATTTAAATACATTTCTCTGTTTGAATCAGATCTAACAGCTTGCGTTATCAACTTCTTCAATTCATTTACACGTTCCGCAATTGGTAGTGCTGTTGTTTTGTCTACTTTATCTTTAAATGAAACTATAACTTTTTCTTCTCCAGCCTTTTTATAAAGTTTATCCATATATTCTTTGAGTTGCTCTTCACCAGCTATCAAATCGGCATCTCTTCTTGCTGCATCAACCAATTTTTGTAATGCTTGCAATTGATCAGGCTTTCTTTGTTTTACTAAAGTAACCAATTCTTCAATATAAGCTTTTCTATCGGCACCCTTAACAGATGCTTCTGGAAGTAAATATCCTAATTCTTTAACACGTTCATCAAAAGGAAGACTTCTTGAATCCTGAAGTCTTTGTGTAAATGGAGCAATTGCTTCTTGTGCTTGCTTAATTTGAGTTTGAACTTTTTGAATTTGTTGATCGAGTTTATTAGCAGCGTCTATATCTTCTAAAGTCCCAGATAATAATGCACTTCTATAATCAGCCTGTAATTTTTGCAATTTAGTTTCTGCTTCTTGAAGCATTCTTGAAGAAGCAAGAATCATTTTAACTTTAAATTTTGCCCATATATGTCTTTGTCTTATAGGAAGAGTTAAGTTAGCTCCTTCTCCAGCTTCTCGAACCTGTGCTACTTTTGTTGGATCAGGTAAATCTAAATATTGTGCATTTTCAATAACAGTTAAATATGCATTACTCATCACATGTTTAAAGTAAACAGAATCTAAAGAATCACCACTTATTTTCCATAATTCTAAGCCCTGAGGCTCTTCCATAAATCTAACATCAAAAGGAATTTCTCCTTCTAATGCTGTATCTTTAGGAATAGCAACAAGATATGCATTCAACTTAGAAGATTTAAATTTATACATTTCACCTTCTTGTTCAACATCCAAAATAACAGAAAGAGAAGATGGATCTGTTCCAACAGCTCTTAAATGATGTTTAGGATCATCTTCTATTGCTAAATAATTACCTTCTTCGGCCAAAGAAGTTTTGCCATCAACAAGACTTGGCTTATAAGCTTTAAGAGCAACAACCATTCCGCTATAAAATTCATCACGCACAGCAGTTCCAATTTTTTCAATTGGCGCTTCCTCTGGTTCAGGAAAGAAAACTTTTTCATCTCTTATCAATTCAATTGCAAATTGTGCTGATGGAATTTGTTGTTTAAGATAATTACTGCTAACATCTGATTTTTGAGCTCTAACCTGAACCCCCAACCCCCTACCATTGAGTTCAGCTACTACATCTTCCAAAGGTAAAGCTTGACTAACAACCTGACTAATTCCAATAAAGTTCATATAACCTTTAACGTGATGTTTCAAAAAGAATCCATCTTCTATTATAAACTCAGAAAAATTCGGGCCTGGAGGATTTAAATAAATAGCATTTGATGTTCTACTATCATCCATATCTTCAAACCTTAAATATTTGTTCTTTTGACCAATTGAATCATTTGCTGGATTAGCCTCAAATTGAAGATTTCCACCCTCTGTTTTATGAACATTAAAATGCAACTTAGTCAAATCAGGATTTGTATAAGCAAGCAAAAAACCCCATTCAATTTTACCGAACATCTGAGCAGAATAATATTCAGCCCTTACAAGATAAGTATTATTATGTAAACATTTAATACGTACAACATTTCCAGCTTCAAGTGTTTTATTTGAATGTGGATAATAATATTCAGTTGCCTCCCAAGTTCCTTTCAAGATTTTACCAGTTTTTTGATGGTATAAATCAAAGGAATCTCCTACTTGTAATATTTTATCTCGCGATGCTTCGGCAATTCTTACAACAAATTTATTGTCATCAGTAACAGAACTACCCTCACCTCCACCACTTACATTATCACCATCAAACGATAAATTTTTTCCTGTTTTTACGTCTTCAAGAGTTACAACATCATCATTCTTAACACCAACCCGAATCCATTCACTTCTATTCCCGCTTTCTTTTTTTATAACCCACAAATTAATATCAGAACTACCAGGAATATTCAAAGGTTCACGAGTATCAGCTAAATTTAAACCAATAATACTTCCATAAACAACACTAGCTTCTACGCCTATAAACTGTTTTTCCATCTCACTTGGTTCAGTTGCAATACTTTTGGCGTAAATTTTCCAGTCCATCCTACGCCCCCTGCGCCCCTTATTAGCAATAACAATATCTTTTCCTGCTGGATAACTCAAATACATGTTACTTCTTAAAGATTTAAAAACAACTAGATGACCAGCTTGCACTTGGTCATTAGAAGCCTCGTCTTCTTCCAACTCTATTATAAATTGTTCCGCATTATTAGTAGCTGTTGGGGTGTCAGCTTTTACAACTTTACCATCATCATCTTTTACAGAAACATAATTATTTTGCTGAGATTTTAGGGTAACTGTATCGCCATACTTTATAGGGTCACCCTTTTTGCCTTCTATTTTTTCAATAATAAAATCAGCAAACAGCGAGAAAGCATCAGCACTGCTCGTTTTATCCAACTCCATACTGATCGTTTTATCCAACTCCATTTGATCATCATTCATGTGTCTTAAATACCCAGAATGATAATCACTTTTTAGCCTTACTACAGAACCATGAGTTATACCCTGTTCAACACTAGCCGCAACATTCAAACTAAAACAGGAAAATATTAAAGACAACGCAAGAAGTAATTTATTCTTCATACTTTCTCCTTTATTAAGGTTAAATAAAACCCTTACTCCTTTTAATTTTATAAACTCTCATCGACACATTAACTTATTTCCTTTCATCAAAATTTACCAAAACTTAATAAAAAATTTATTTTATATTCAAATATGCACTAACTCTAGTATATAGCTAGCCACATACTAAAGGTCAATAGATTTAACTATTTTTCTTCATTTTTCATCTGTTTTTGCCACCGCATTTTGCAAAACATCTTTGACTGCTTGCAGCTCATTCAATTTTGAATTCAGCAATTGCCGCAATGAACGCATGTAATTAAGCTTTTGTTCACCAGAAACATTACTAGAAAGCAAAGGAATCATATCATTATATTTTTTTACCTGATCTTGCCCATGACTTACAGCAGCGTCAGAAAGTTTTGCCAAAAAGTCTATTTCCTTATTTTTTTTGTTAAATGATTCTGCCCATAATAAATTCTGTGGAGTTTGCTGCAAGCTTGGTGCAACGATTAGTACATTATTCATTAAATTTTTAAAAGAACTAAGTTGCACTACATCCATTTTCTCTTTTTGTTGATAAAGGCCATCAACATTTTTAAAAAATAGCTCCGTTTTGTTTTTTGCTAAAGGATTTTTAATAATTTCCAAAGTTTTATCGTAAACAGCAATCTTTTCTAAAAAATCTTTTTGCCTTTCTGCCAATGTTAATTTTTCAAGAACTTCATTTTCTACCATTTCGGTATCCAGGGTATGCATCCACAAAGCAACCTTATCTTTTTGTTCATTATAAAGATCAGCACTTAAGCTTTTATTTAAAAGTGTTCGTAATTGTTCAAGTTGACCGGTGTTAAAACTTTTTCTTCTGCTAAATAAACTTGCAAGTTCTGTTACATAGGCCTCTTTTTTTGTAGACAAAATATTCTGACTCAAGCGAGACGAAAGTTTTGCCATCTCTTCAATTTTTTCTGATCCATCATCAAGATTTTGTGCTTTCAAAAGTTTTTGATAAAAATCATTGCTTGCAACTGTACAAATTTTTGAATATGAAACTTTTTGCAATTCAAAAAGCTGTTGTCCATTTTCTGTTCTGTTTATACCTTTATATTCATCGTCATTAGGACCTACCAAAAGTTCATACCAGTTGCTTCCAAACATGCTACCATGATTTGTCCATACCTTGCGGTCGGTATCTTTGTTCCATACTTCTAAGCTTTCACCATAAAGTGCAGGAACTGAACAATTTAAATATTTATCCCAATTAAACGTTGCTGCTTTCAATTGGAAAACAGATTGCCCATCAGATTTGCCAACAAGCACTTCATAAAAGTTTTTACCACTTCTGCTTGAATTATTTACACAAAGTTTTTCTGGTTGGTCTAAGGCTTCAACATTTGCGCCAAAGCCAACATAAAGAGCAAAAATTTCAACTTCATCTCCATATTCAATAGGTCCAGTTTTTCCATTTACTGATTTTAGCTTAAAAAATTGAGGGCCATCCTGACTGCGTGCATCAGAATTTGGACCAACTAAAATTTCTTTACAATCTGAATCAGAAGCCCCATCTTTCCCATGAGTCCACAAAGTTCTTTTAAATTTTGATGAATCAATCTGAATAATATCATCATAGTTGATTGCAAAAGGAATCAAATCATCATTAATTTGCTCTAAAAAAGCTTGCAAGGTTGAATTTTTGTCTTCAAATTTTTGTGAGACAAAAAGCTGATAATAAAAAGTTCTTAAAGTTTTTAAAGCATTAAGATCTTTCCTATTGCAAGCATCAAAAAGATTTTCTAACTGAGCAAAAAATTCTTCTTTATTCTTTTCATAAATATTTGAATTTAAAAAATTTGAAAGCCCAACGGCCCTGCGAATTTTTGTAAAAAAATCTTTTTGTTTTTTTAGGTTATTCAAATTGTTTATAAAGTTTGTATTTTCTACTTTTGCAACTTCGTCTGGCATTATTTTTTGAATTTTAAAGAAATAAAATTTATCTTTGGTTTGCAAATCATCACCAAAAATTAAAGTTAAGCTATCACTATCAATAGCTACTCTTTTTCTTGGTTCTTTGCTCCATATTTGAATATGATCATTAGCTAAAACAGGTTCTTGGTTTTTTTCTTGTTTTCTGTTTTGTCTTAATACAAACGTCGTTGCAACATCTTTGCTCTTCTTTATTTTTTTAGCCAAATCTACAATTTCCAAATCGCACTGCGCACTTCCTCTTTTATAATTTGTTGCAACAGATAATCTTTGTACCTCAGATAACATATAAAAACTTTTTTTGTACTCTGAATATAAAGGAATAATTTCTATTTCATCACCATAACAAAGCGTACCCAGCTTTTCTTTTTTTGATTTTATCTTAAAAAGTTGAGGCCCAAAGTTTGTACTCTTGCCACCTTGGATTTGTAACCGATATTTTCCATTCTCACTTTTTTGCGTGTCACAAAAAAGCTGAATTTTATCATCATTTCCAATAAACATTACAATATCACCATCACACAAAGCAAAAGGCTCTAGCTCTTTATTAATAGTTGTTATCCAACCTTGAATCTGATTTTTTTTGTTAACAAGACCCACATTGCTTGCAGCCATCTTAAAAAGATCTTTAAGCAAACTTAGGCGTTCTGGATTATCTTGCGACCTTGTTTGAAACAAGCCAGAAAGCGCGGTGCTAAAGCTGTTTTTCTTTTCATCACTTACTCCCTGCCCAATTAAAGGAAGTATGTGAGTATAAATGTTAATGCGATCTTCATATTGTTCTTGCCCATATGTTGCTTTGTTTAAATAAGAATCAAAGAGTTTTTCTCGTTGTGTTTGAGAGGGCACAAAGGAGGCGGAAAATATGTTTGTTGAAATTATTGCAAGGATTAATATTAAAAATGTTTTTATTTTTTTACTCATTACTACCTTTCTGTGTTGCTCTTTAATAATTCTAATTTTTTTTGCTTGGTTTAAGTATGATCTAGCAAATGTCGTCATCCTGAACTTGTTTCAGGATCCAAATAATTAATAATCAACACCTAATTATAAACATTGTCTATATTATTTTATCGTTGTAGATCCTGAAACAAGTTCAGGATGACAACATTTACAAATCAATGTTTCCTATAAAAAAAACAAATCATCAATCCAAAAACAAACTTTAAAATTTTAATTCTCCATATTTCAAGGTTTTTTGAAACCTGGCTTTTTATTTCTTATTTTTCTAGAATGTTTATAAAACTTCTCTTTTTCTCTATACTTTAAAACGTTATTTAATCAATGTTATATCAATTAACAAAATAAAGGAAAAACTATGCTTGGTTTCTTTTTTAATTCTCCTGCTTGGTTACTTATTTCTCAATCCGACTGGATGACAAAGCTTGTACTTCTTGCATTATTTGCGCTCTCTGTTATTTGTGGTGCAATAATTGCATTTAAATTTGTAACTATTCGTTATCAACGAAAACAGCTTTCTAAATTGTTTTATAAAATTAAAGGTGCACATACATTTAATGATTTAATAGAAATAGGAAAAGAATTCAAACACAGTCTTGGTGGAAAGTTTTTAATACAAAATCTAAATGAACTAAAATTTTTACTAGAAAAAAGCGAAAATCAAAAATTAAGAATAGATCAAACAGAATATCTAGAACTTCTTTCTGCACAAATAATAGATCAACTTTTAATGGATGCAGAAATCTATCTGCCAATTCTTGGAACAAGTGGAGCCGTTTCCCCTTTAATTGGTTTATTTGGAACTGTTTGGGGTTTGATTCATGCTTTTGTAAATATCAGCCAAGAAAAATCCGCCGACATTGCAGTTGTTGCACCTGGAATTGCAGAAGCTTTAACAACAACACTTGCAGGTTTAGTGGTTGCAATTCCTGCAATGATTGCGTTTCATTATTTTTCTAATGAATTAAGAAAAATGGAACAACAACTTGATCATTTGTCGGACCGTTTTTTAAACATTATTAAGCAAACATTTATAAAATAACTGGAGTGTTTTATGGCAAAAAAGAAACTAACAAAAAAACGTAGCCATAGATTCAAAATGCCAGAGGTTACATTAACACCTCTAATAGATACAGCATTAACGCTGTTGGTGATTTTTATGATAACAGCACCTATGGTTCAAAATGGTATTAAAATAGATTTACCACAAGGAAGCAGTAAAGAGGTAGGCAACCAACAAGAACTTGTTGTAACCATGAGTAAAGATGGAAAAATATTTTTTAATAGTTATCCAATCGAAAAAAAAGATTTAGTTCAATCTGTTCAAAAAGCTTTAGTTCAACATGATGACATGCCCGTTTATGTTCGTGCTGATGAATCTATTGAATATGGAAAAGTTATAGAAATTGTTGATGAACTAAAACTTGCAGGCGTTAAATTTGTGGCAATGTCAACGCGAGCAGTTTTATAGATAACATAAACGTTATAAAACAAATACTGCTCAAAATGAGAGGCAAATAACAAACATCAAAAAACAATACTGTGGACCAACAGAAATGAAGCACAAATTAAATAAAAAATTTTTCATTGCATCCTTTATAACGCATCTTGTTGTTTTTTTGCTGCTTTTTATTTTTAATTCCGACAACAAAATACACAATAAGTTTTTAGTTTATGGTGCACATTCAAAAAAACCAACTCATGCCTACTTTAAAAGTTTAAAAGCTCCAAATCAATCACGCTGGCTAGAACAAAGAGCCGTTGTAAAAAAACAAAATAAAACGAATAAAAGCAAAGCAAAAACGCAAAAAAAATCTCCTGTAAAAGTTGCAAAAAAAACTCCGGAGAAAAAAGCAATACCAGCAAAACCCAAAGAGCTTAAAAAAACAGAACCCTCCAACGCCAAAGCTATGGCAAACAAACAAAAAAAAGTAGAACCTCCTAAGCCTAAAAAGATTGAAAAAAAAGCTACTATAGAAAATAAAAAAACAGTTCAAGAAAAACCAAAGCAAATAATAAAAAAAGAAGCTCCCAAAAAAATTGAAAAAATAATAGAAAAACCCCAAAAAGTAGCTGCAAAAGAAAAACAGTCAGAACCTTACAAGAAAGAAATTAAACAAGAACAAAAAGAAGAATCTATTAAAATTGAAGAACCCGAAAATGAACCTGAAGAAATCTTGGAAGAAGAACTTCACTTCAATTTAATGGGAGCATGGGATCCAGATTTAATTCGATACCAACGTCATATCCAAACAGAAGTAGAACGGTTGTGGCGTCCACCGGTTGGTGTTCCAAAGGGAACAGAATGTACTATTTGTTTTATTGTAAATCAAAGTGGTAAAATTGAAAAGTTTGAAATTATAAAACATTCTAAGGTTTTAATTTACGATTTAAGTATCTCACGTATTGCAAAGAACTTTAAATTTGATAGATGCTTATGGGGTAAAAAGTTTACTATTGATTTTAGACAGTAGGGTTTTGAGTTGTTTGAAGCATTTGAATTGGGGTTTTGTTAAAAAATATCTGATGAGCCCAAGAATGTGGGCTAATAAAATTATTTAGTTCACAAAAAATATATGTTTAAATTTTTTATAACACCTAAAAAAGGAAACCTATGTTAAAAAAATTAATACTAATTTTATTTATCCTCTTCACCCCCTTTACAATAAAGCCAACAGAACAAAACATAGAGCAAGAACCACTATCCTTTGCCGTTGAAAGTCCCGTACAACAATATGGAAAAATTAAATGCCACCTCCTACTTCTTGGCAAAAACGATCAATTAACCAAAATAGGAAAAATTGTAAAATTTGATCTTGAATTCACAGATCAATTAGATATAGACCTTAAAAGTACAAAATCAAAACTATCTTCAAAAATTATGTCTAAACTCTTTGACCAAGGATCATCGTTATGTTTGTATTTAAACAATACTGATAAAACAAAAATACAAGCAACATTAAAAGACACTAATTCCGATGAACCTTTGTTTGAAAAAGAATTTGAATGCACCAAAGGCAATGAAATTTTTGATGCTCATAAAATCTCTGATGAACTTTTTCCTGTATTAACTGGAGAAAAAGGACCATATTTAACATCACTTGCTTACTGCAAAGCGCTAAAACCAAAACACAAAGTCATATGTGTCTCTGATTACGCATGCAAAAGAGAGCGTGTTGTTGTTCCTACAAAAACAATAAATATTGCTCCTAGTTGGCACACACAAGCACCAATATTGTTTTATTCTCAATTTACTAAAAACAATAATAGATTAATGTCTGTTAACCTAGAAACACAATCAAACCAAATTGTTTGTTCATATGATGGTCTGAATATGCAACCATCATTTTCTCCCGATGGAACAAAAGCTGTTTTATGTCTTTCAGGAGGAAGAAATTCTGAAATTTACATGTATGATCATGCACTATGCAAAAAAAAGAAAAAAAGAGTTTTTGTTCCACTAACCAAAAATGGCGGTAATAATGCTTCGCCTTGCCTGCTGCCTAATGGTAACATAATCTTTTGTTCCGACTTTGAAAATGGCTCACCACAAATATACTATATGGAGCGAAAATCAAAACAAACATACCGTTTAACCAATGGCAGAGGATATTGCGCAGCACCTTCTTATTGTGCAAAACTTAACAACATCGTCTATAACCGTGCAGTAAAAGGTGTGTTTCAAATCTTTACATTAAATTTAGATGATTTTAACAACATTCAAGAAAAACAACTCTCTTTTGGCCCCGGAGACAAATTTGAACCAAGCTATTCTGAATGTGGCAGATTTATCGCCTTTTCTTTCGACTGCATAAACAACACAAAGCATAAAGTTCATCAAATAACCGTTCTTAACTGCAATAGCGGCAAAATCCGCATCTTAACAGGTGGAAAAGAACCAAAAAGTTTTCCTAGGTGGGGAAAAGAAGCCGTAATTTAAAGTTTTTTCTGGTTTTATTTTTATTTATACATTAGTATGATAAATAAATACTGACGTGTATTTTACTATAGGAAATTATTGTTTTAACATGAATTAGATAATTAAGTTATTTTTGAATTAAAATAATTTAAGTGCAAAATGACGACACACAAAAATACCGGTAAGTATTATTACTCCAAAAGCATTTTAAATTATCAAATTAACTTTATTTAAAAAAAGGTAATCATGATAAATAAGAAAAAAAAACCTAACAAACGTACTCAAATAAACCCGAAAGGGCCTAATGCCATTTGGCTTTTGTTTTTATTCCTTGCCGCTGGCATGGTTTATCTGTTTTGGTATAACAGTCAAAACAGGCAGATAGAACCTATTAAATATACAACATTGTTAACATTGGTTGAAAAAGATCAAGTTGAAACAATTGTAATTCAAGACCAACATGTTCAAGGCAAATTGAAAAATGGCAAACTGTTTGAAACGTACGTGATCCCATCAGACCAATTATGGCAAACATTCAAGGATCATGGCGTCTTGATGGATGTTTACCCACCAGAAAAACAGACTTGGTTTGGGTATCTTTTTATATCCATGCTACCATTTTTATTAATATTTCTTTTCTTTATGTATCTTCGCCAAGGCCAAGGTGGCAGCAGTGGTGCGGGCAAAATTTTTAGTATGGGAAAAAGCAAAGCACGATTCTTTTCTCCAAATACCATAAATGTAACATTTAAAGATGTTGCCGGTGTGCATGAAGCAAAAGAGGACCTGAAAGATATTATAGAGTTTCTGAAAAATCCAACAAAATTTGCACGTTTAGGGGCAAAAATCCCACGAGGTATTTTGCTTAGTGGTGCACCTGGAAATGGAAAAACATTATTAGCTAAGGCTGTTGCCGGAGAAGCTAATTGCCCATTCTTTAGTATCAGTGGATCTGATTTTGTTGAAGTTTTTGTTGGTGTGGGTGCATCCAGAGTTAGAGATCTTTTTGTTCAAGCAAAAAAGCATGCGCCCTGCATTGTATTTATAGACGAAATTGATGCTGTTGGCCGCCAAAGAGGAATAGGTCTTGGTGGAGGAAACGATGAAAGAGAGCAAACACTAAACCAACTATTATCCGAAATGGACGGATTTTCTACAGAACATGGTTCAGTTATTGTTCTTGCAGCAACCAACAGACCTGACGTTTTGGATAAAGCATTACTACGCCCAGGACGTTTTGATAGAACAATAGAAGTTCCTTATCCAGATTTAACAAGTAGAGAACAAATTCTTTCTGTTCATGCAAAAACTATTAAATTAGATGCAGATGTTGACATACAAAAGTTGGCTCGAGGAACTCCCGGATTTAGTGGAGCAGACCTTGCAAACTTAATAAATGAAGCTGCATTAGTTGCATCAAAAAGCAACAAAGAAACCGTAACATTAGAAGAATTTGAAAAAGCCAGAGATAAATTGTTGCTTGGTTCAGAAAGAAAAACAATGGTTCTTACCAAAAAAGAACGAGAAAGAACTGCATATCACGAATCGGGACACACTCTTTTGAATATTTTACTACCAGATTCAACTGATCCATTCCATAAAGTAACTATTATTCCTCGAGGTAGAGCTCTTGGTGTTTCTTGGTCTTTGCCAGAAAGGGACAGGCATTCAGAAACAAAAACAGAGATGCTTTCCAGAATTATGGTATGCATGGGCGGTTTGATTACTGAAAAATTAATTTATAATGATATGACAAGTGGTGCATCTAACGATATTGATGTTGCTACAAAAATTGCTCGCCTGATGGTAACAAGATACGGAATGTCTGATTTAGGCCCAATTGTTTTTGATGAAACAAAAGAACATCCATATCTTGGACGTGATATTCAGCAAGCACGCACCCATTCAGATAAAACAGCCCAAAAGGTTGATGAAGAGGTAGAAAAAATCGTAAAAGATTCCTACCAAAAAGCTGAAAAATTAATTGTTGATAATAAAGATAAACTCGATCTACTCGCAAAAACCTTGTTGGAAAAAGAAACGCTACAGGCAGAAGAAGTCTACGAGCTACTTGGAATCGAGCCAAGAGACCATGAAAAGTGGACCGCATAAACTCAATTTTTTTAAGGTCTTTTAAAAAAGCGTTTTTTTGATAAAATAAGAACAACTGGGGTTTGTCTTTGTATTATTTTGAAATTGTGTGAATAAATTTAAATAAAGACTCTGTGGAAAGGCTACATTAAAATGGCAAACATTTGTGTTATATGCGACAAAAGACCCCGCGTGGTCAACAATGTGAGTAATGCTAACAACAAAACAAAACGTTGGGTTTATCCTAATGTTCATGTGATTCGTTTTACTCAGCCAGGACAAAAAAACATCAAACGTGGCGCTGTTTGCACCAAGTGTTTAAAAGCTGGCAAAGTTGAAAAAGTTATATAGTCAATTCAGTTAATCTTATTAGGGATACAAATAGATGGCAAACATTAAATCAGCTAAAAAAAGAGCTAAAACAAATATTGTAAGACATCAAAAAAACATCACTAGACGTTCTGATGTAAAAACTGCAATGAAAAAGGTTGTTGAAGCTATAGAAGAAAAAAATGTTACGATGGCTCAAGAATTGCTTAAAAATGCTGAATCTAAAATAGCTAGAGCTCGCGGCAAAGGGGTTTTTAAAAAGAATACTGCATCACGTAAAATCGGAAGACTTGCAAAAAAGGTTGCAATATTGTCTAAATAGACAACAGGCATAGTTAGTTTATTTTTGTAGTAATGAAGATGGGGATGCTATATGATGAAGTCGAACAAACCGGTTATAATAGTAGATTCTGTAGAAAAAGCCGTTAAATTTTATACGGAAAAAATGGCTTTCGATGTCGTTAAGTTAACGCTTGGCGAAATGGAAGGCAAGCAGGCTCTAACTTTTGCCCATCTTCGTAAGGGTAAATGTTTTATCCATCTCAGAGTTCCTAAAGTAGTAGAATTGGCAGAGTTTAGTTTTATAAAACGCTGTACTAGTCGATGCATTGGTATGTTTATTGAAATGAAAAAGGGTTTGGATAAATATTTTGACCGCTGCCAAAAAAAAGGTGTTCAAATTGTATCTGAGCCAAAAGATCATCAAGCTATTGGCTTTAGAACCTTTTCTGTCAAAGATCCATTTGGCATAAAATTAACCTTTGCTCAACCAATTGAAGACTTTGTTCCTGAATATAAAGATTTTGCAGGTCTTGCCGTAGACCTATCAAAAGACGACGATGTCTTAGTAGAAGAAATGGTTAAATATCTAAAAGGCTTTGGTATTTTACGCCGAGCTGCTAAAAAATATGCTAAGTTGTGGCTAAAAGGCGCAAAGAAGTAAACAAAATTTAAGTATTTCACAAAGAAAGCCCTGGTTAAAAAGCTAGGGCTTTTTATTTTTTCAGATTTTTATAAAAATTTTCGTAAGATTCAAGTTGTTCAGTGGCTATTTATAGAAAAAATAAGTAGTGTTGTGTTAATCTGGTAGTCGGATGTACAATTCGTACGAAATTAAATAAATCTTTTAGTTTTTATCTATGTTGTGCTAATCTGGTAGTTAGGCATACAATTCGCACAGGTGTTTTTGTAAAAGTTTTAAAATAATGAGTTATTTTGGAGTTTAAAAATGTTTTTTGAGCGAAATTTAGAAACTACACTTTTACGTTTTTCCAAATTTCCGGTTGTAGTATTGTTGGGGCCTCGTCAATCTGGCAAAACAACGTTAGCTAAAAATGTTTTTAAAAAACATACATATGTTAATTTAGAAAATCCTGATGTACGTGATTTTGCATTTAACGATCCAAACCGATTTTTGGAAGAGTGCGAAAATAATCGCGGTATTATTTTAGATGAGTTTCAGTATGTCCCAAAAATTCTTTCTTATATACAGGTTTTATCAGATGAAAAAAAGAGGCCGGGCTATTTTGTGCTTACAGGTTCACAAAATTTTTTAATGAATCAGGCCATTAGTCAATCTCTTGCTGGCAGGGCTGGCATTTTAAACTTATTGCCATTTTCAATTAAAGAGCTTATAGCTAGTAAGTTAATTACCGATGATGTTGACCAATCAATATTAAATGGAGGATATCCTCGGATTTTTTCAGAAAACTTTTTGCCTTCAGAGCTTTATCCTTCATATATTCATTCATATATGGAAAGAGATGTGCGCCAATTAATTAATGTTGGAAATTTAAGAAACTTTCAAAAATTTATGCAGTTGTGTGCTGGAAGAATTGGGCAACTTTTAAATATTGAAGATTTGGCTGTTAATTGTGGGATTAATAGAAAAACTGCCGATGAATGGCTTTCTATATTGGAGGCTAGTTATATTATATTTTTATTAAAACCTTATTTTAAAAATTATAATAAACGTATAACCAAAACACCAAAAATATATTTTTATGACACTGGTTTGGCTTGTTCTTTATTAAATATTCGGAAAGCAAAAGATTTGGCATTAAGCTCTTTTAGAGGGCAATTGTTTGAAAATTTTATAATTTCGGATTTTTTCAAACAATATTATAATCTAGGAATTGAGCCACCATTATATTTTTGGCGAGATCAAAATGGTAGGATTGAGATTGATTGTTTAATTGATTTAGGTTCAAAGCAAATTCCTGCAGAAATTAAGTCGGGACAAACAATTGTTAGCAATTTTTTTAATAGCATTTCTTCGTGGAATGAACTGGCTAAAGCTGATCCTGAAAATGGTTATATTATTTATGCTGGTGATAGTGCCCAAAAAAGAAATCTTGGAAATGTAATTGGATGGAAAAAGGCTTCGGATTTGGTGAATAAGCTTGAAAAATGATAGCCTTAGATAAAATAAAACCCGGGCCAGAGTTGGATAAAAAAAATAATAAAAAAGGCTTTAGATATAATTTTACTCTCAGAAACAAAACTTTCGGATAATTTAACAGCTTTAGCCATAACAAGACTCCTATATAAATCTTTATAACAATATCCACACAGCCACCCAAGAAAACCTTTTGCAACTCTAAGATTAAGACACAAATCCATTTTTTTATAAAAATTTGAAGTTGTGTATACCAAACTATTCAAATTTCAAAAATATTTTCATAAAAATTATCCCAATTTTCAACTCTCAACCCTTAAAATCCCAAAATATTTCATAACGCAAAATAAAGGCTTCTGCGCAAAAAGCTCAAAAATACTCTTCCTTCACCCAAAAACCGCACCTTTTGCCCTTTTTTAGCATAAAAAACCACACCCTTTGATTTTTAAA
>CAZFDQ010000010.1:0-11460 GCA_964518205.1 uncultured Pseudomonadota bacterium
TATTATATAGATCATATTACGCATTGCGTCCATTGAGAACATCAAAAGGGATTCCAACTCAAGCGGTTTATGGTTTTTGTAGAGCAATAAAAAAAATGCTTGATGAATTTGATCCAAAATATATAGCTCTTGTTTGGGATACAAAAGGACCAACGTTTAGAAAAGAAATGTATGAGGAATATAAAGCCACTCGCCAAGCGCCACCAAGTGATTTGTTTGAACAAAAAAAATTAATTCAAGAATTTGCAGATTCAATTGGTTTAAAACAATTAGGAAAAGCTGGTTATGAAGCGGATGATCTTATTGGATCCATTGCTGTTGATTATAAAGCTAAAGATCAGCAAGTTATAATAGTTGGTCCCGACAAAGATTTATATCAACTTATCGATGATAATGATGTTTTAATTTTTGATCCATTTAAAGACAAAGTTATAAACGAAGCAGATTTTAAAAAAGAAAAAGGTTATGGTCCTGATAAAGTTGCATTTTTTTTCTCTATTTTGGGTGATGCATCAGATAATATTCCAGGAGTAAAAGGTATTGGTAAAAAAGGAGCTGAAGATCTTGTAAAACAGTTTAAATCTTTAGATGATTTGTATGAAAATTTAGACAAGGTAAAAAAAGATCGAACGCGTAAGTTGCTTGAAGAATCGAAAGAGCAAGCTTTTTTGAGTTTTAAACTTTTTTCATTAAAGCATGTGAAGTTGAGTATAAATAAAAAAGATTTAGAATACGATAAAGATAATTGGGTAAATGCAGCTCCTATTTTTTCAGAACTTGAGTTTAAGAGCCTGTTGAGTGATTTGCAGAAGAAGTTTGGAGTTGCCGCTTTGACCCTTCGACAAGCTCAGGTTGAGCGGGAACCTAAAATCGCTTATCCAGAACTTGTCGAAGGATCGGACAAGCAGGATGAAGAAGCACAACTAGGTTTATTTGACGACGGTGGCACAAAGAAGAAAGGCGAAGAAAAAATAAAAGAGGGTAAAGCGAAAAAATGGAAGTGTATAATTGTAAGAACAGAATCGGATTTGCAAGAATTAATTGAAGTATTAAAAAAATCAAAAGAATTTGCGTTTGATACAGAAACAACAGGCATACGTCCGTTAATAAATGAACTAGTTGGTCTTTCTTTTGCGGTTAACAAAAAAGAAGCTTATTACGTCCCAATTGATCACAAAACAGAAGAAGATGAGAAGCAGTTAGAACGCGAATATGTTTTAGAACAGTTGAAACCTGTTTTTGAAGACAAGCATATAAAAAAGATTTTGCAAAATGCAAAGTTCGACCAGCTTGCTTTGTGGCATTATGGTGTGGAAGTTAATAACATAACAATTGATACACTGCTTGTTGCAAATTTATTGCGTAAAGATGATTACGAAAAAGTAAATCTTAAAGCCCTTTCTGTTCGTTATCTTGATGAAACAATGACAACATATAAAGAAGCAATTGGAAGGCATAAGCATTTTGGTTTGGTGCCAATTGCGCAGGCTGCACAGTATGGTGCACACGATTCTTTGCAAACTCTTAAATTAAAATTTATTTTGCAAAAAGAATTGAACAAAGAAAAAAAACTGAAGTATATTTATGAAAAAGTAGAATTACCTTTAAGTCAAATTTTATTTAAAATGGAGCGGTTTGGAATAACTTTAGATCCTGATAAGTTAAATACGGTTGGAAAAGAAATAGATAAAGATTTAAAACATATTGAGAAAAAAATAAGATCTGCAATTGAGAGTGCAACAAATAAAAAACATGCATCATTAAATCTTAATTCACCAAAACAAATAGAGCATCTTTTGTTTGATGAATTGGAGTTACCCGTTATAAAAAAAAGTGGAAAAGGGCAACGTTCTACAGATCAAGAAGTTTTATTAGAATTGAGTAAGGTTAATCCAATTCCTGGTTTGATTGCAAAGTATCGTGAGTTAGCAAAATTGCATAGCACATATATAGGGCCCTTAATAAAAGAAATTAACCCTGATACAAAAAGAATTCATACTTCCTTTAGTCAAACAATGGTTGCAACTGGAAGACTGGCAAGTTCAGCTCCTAATTTGCAAAATATTCCTGCAACATCAGATCATGGCTTAACAATTCGCTCTTGCTTTGTTGCTCCTCGTGGAAAAGTTTTTTTATCTGCAGACTATTCGCAAGTTGAGTTGCGAGTGTTAGCACATATGTCGAAAGATAAAAATTTGATTGATGCTTTTTTACATGGCAGAGATATTCATGCTCAAACGGCTAGTCAAATTTTTAAAGTGCCAGAAGGTAAGATAACTAACGAGTTACGCCAAATTGGAAAAAGAATTAATTTTAGTGTTATTTATGGACTTACACCTTTTGGCTTGAGTAGAGATTTGGGAATAAAACCAAGTGAAGCCAAAGAATATATAGATAAATATTTTGAACAATATAAAGGTGTGGCAAAATTTATTGAAAAAATGGTAAAAAATACACAAAAAGATGGCTTTACGCAGACTTGGATGGGGCGAAAACGTTATGTTCCTGGGATTCATGAAAAAAACAAATTATTGTTTGAGGCGGCCAAAAGAATAGTTATAAACACTCCTGTACAAGGAACATCAGCAGAAATTATCAAAATGGCTATGATTGATCTTGATAAAGAATTCAATAAAAATAAGATTAGTGCTAAAATGGTGCTTCAAATTCATGATGAATTGCTCATAGAGCTGCCCAAGGATGAAGTGGACAAAGTGGAAAGAGTCGTTAAAAAATGTATGGAAAGCGTTGTGAAATGGGAGATTCCATTCAAAGTTGCAATTCGAACCGGCAAAAACTGGGAGCAAGTGAGCAAATGAACCTTTGACTTTTGTGTGAAAACCGGGCAAAATAATAGAGTCTAGGAGATAGAGGGTGCTCGGAATCTGAAACAATAACAACATCTTGAAATCGGAAAGCAGTTGTATAATTTTTAAATTATGTTTATTTTATTTATGAACCGTAGTTTTCTTATCCTCCATAGCTTTAATACAGGTGGAAGAGGAGGTTCATTGTTGAATTTAGTAAATAATAACTTAATTTATTAACAAGGAATTAGTATGGCAACGAGTAAAAGTGGTGGCTCGACGGGTAACGGCCGCGATAGTATAAGTAAACGTTTAGGCTGTAAACGTTTTGGTGGACAAGCTGTTCAATGTGGTGACATTATCATTCGTCAACGTGGCACAAGGATTTATGCTGGTGTTGGTGTAAAGAGAGGTGGAGATGATACTCTTTTTGCTGTTCGCGAGGGGCTTGTAAAATTTCACAAAGGCCTCAAAGGTAAGAAGTTTGTATCAGTTGTTGTTGAATAGCTATTTTTCTACAGGAAGAGTAGGTTTTAAATCATGATAGATTTTTTAAGATATCGTTATATTTGTATTTTGGGTTCGGTAGTATTTTTGGTATTGGGTGTTTTTGCGTACTTTGTAAAGGGTGGTTTTAAGTATCATATTGATTTTGCTGGTGGAGCTGAACTGCGCATTTCTTTTGACCAACCCGTTAAGATTGGACGATTGCGTAAAGTAATTGGTGAAAAGGGGTGGCAGAATTCTATTATTCAAAGCGTTGGGCAAGGTGAAACAGAATTCTTAGTTCGCATTGGTGGAGACGTTGAGGATGTAGAAGATAGGTTTAAATCTGATGTTGATGCTGCAATTCCTGAAAGCAAGATGACTGTTGATCATATTGATAGAGTTGGTGCTGCAGTTGGTAGAGATATGCAATGGAATGCATTAGTTGCAGTCTTGTTGTCTTTGCTTCTTGTTTTGTTGTATGTTGCAATTCGATCAAAATATGGATATGCAGTTGGTGCAGTTGTGGCTATTGCTCATGATATGCTTGCTGTTTTGATTTTTTTATTATTAATTGGTGAGCCAATTTCTCTTAATGTGTTAGCTGCGGTTTTGATGATTTTGGGTTATTCTTTGAATGATACAATTGTTATTTTTAGCAGGGTTCGTGAAAACTTTAAAAAAATGCGAGGTGAGGACGATATTAAAATTGTTAACACAAGCTTGAATCAAACATTAAAAAGAACATTGTTAACAAGTTTTTCTACTTTATTAGCTGTGGGATCATTTTTCTTGTTTGGGGGAGAGACGTTAAGAGGTTTTTCAATTCCAATGTTAGCTGGTATAGTTGTTGGTACTTATTCTTCTATTTATATTGCAAGCCCTATGATGTTGGCTGTTGGTTCTCCTTCTAAGTTAGAAAAAAGTAAATAATAAATAACTCGCTGAATTTAGTAAATGAAGATTTTTCGTTGTTTGCAAAATGGCGATCCCTAATATGAGTTAGGGATTGCCATTTGATAGTTGCAAATATGGTTGTTTAGTCTCTTTAATGATTTTTTTTATTAATAGAAAATGTAGTAATTATTATGGTAAAAAACGATAAAAATATCACAAATAAAAATAACACAGAGAAGAAGAGTACAGTTAAAACAAGAGGGACCAAGAGAGTGGATAATCCTAATAAGCTGATTAAAGGCAGGGGAGGTGTTGTTGGTACTATGAAGAATGGGGCATCTGACAAGAAAGATAAAATTGAAAATAAAAAGAGTACTACAGCCATAAATAGCAAGTCGGCGTCTACAATAAATGGGGGAAGAACTTCTATTAATGTGCAAGAATTGAAGGAAATGCCAATTACCGAGCTTATTAAATATGCTCAAAGCATAGGTATTCCTGAAGTTTCTGCGCTTAAAAAGCAAGAAATTATTTTTAGAATATTAGAATCTCAGTCTGAGCGAAAAATCGAAATTTATGGTGAAGGGATTTTAGAAAGGTTACCAGATGGTTTTGGTTTTTTGCGTTCAGCAAAATTTAATTATGTTCCGGGTCCAGATGACATTTATGTATCTCCAGTTCATATTAAAAGATTTGGTCTTAGGACTGGAGATCTTGTAAAAGGAACATTAAGAAAACCTAAAGAGGGTGAAAAATATTTTGCATTGCAAAGAGTAGAAAGTGTTAATTATCAATCGCCTTCTCAGTCTTTTACAAAAACGGTTTTTGAAAATTTAACACCTGTTTTCCCTGATGAAAAATTTAATTTAGAGAGTGATCCTACGGTAATTTCTACACGAATAATGGATATGGTTACTCCTATAGGTAAAGGGCAACGTGGTATTATTGTTGCTCCTCCTCGTACGGGTAAAACAGTACTATTAAAAGAGATTGCTAATACAATTATTCAAAATCACCCTGAAGTAATAATGATTATTCTGTTGATTGATGAGCGCCCAGAAGAAGTAACAGACATGCAACGTTCTGTTAAAGCTGAGGTTGTAAGCTCAACATTTGATGAATATGCAACACGTCATGTTCAAGTTGCTGAAATTGTTTTAGAAAAAGCAAAGCGATTAGTTGAATGCGGGCGTGATGTTGTGATTTTGCTTGATTCTTTAACAAGATTAGCTCGTGCTTATAATACTTTGTCTCCTGCTTCGGGTAAGGTTTTGAGTGGTGGTATTGATGCAAGTGCATTACAAAGACCAAAAAGATTTTTTGGTGCTGCAAGAAATGTTGAAGAAGGTGGTTCTTTAACAATTATGGCAACAGCGCTTGTTGAAACTGGTTCAAGAATGGACGAAGTTATCTTCGAAGAATTCAAAGGAACTGGTAACATGGAAATTCATCTTACAAGAAAACTTGCAAATAGAAGAGTTTATCCTGCCTTTGATTTACTTAGTTCTGGAACACGTCGAGAAGACTTACTGCTTGACGATGCCGGCGTTAAACGTATCTGGGTATTACAGAAGTTCTTAAACACCATGAATACCGTAGAAGGTATGGAATTCTTGATTGACAAAATGCGTAAGACCAAAACGAATGACGAGTTTTGGCAGATGATGAATAAAAAGAAAGCATAGTTTTTTCTTATGAAAATATTAGGGATTGAAACATCTTGTGATGAAACTGCAGCAGCGGTTTATGATTCAACAGCAAAACAGTTGTTATCAAGCCAAGTATTTTCACAAGTTAAATTACACGAAGTTTATGGAGGCGTGGTTCCAGAAATCGCGTCTCGTTCTCATCTTGAAAAAATCGATATAATTGTTGATGCAGCATTGCAGCAAGCCAAACTACTCTTAGATGATATTGATGTTATTGCAGTAACAACAACACCCGGTTTGGTTGGTTCACTTTTAATTGGAACGTGTTTTGCAAAATCTGTTGCTTGGGCAAAAAATAAAAAAATAATTGGCATTGATCATTTGGAAGGTCATATTTTTTCATCTTTTTTGCTACCAGACTTTAAAACCGAAGGCGTAGAATTTCCTCATTTATCTTTGCTTGCTTCTGGTGGAAACACTGCTTTTTATTTGGTTGAAGATTTTGGTAAGATTGAAATTATTGGCCAAACTTTAGATGATGCAGCTGGTGAGGCTTTTGATAAAGTGGCAAAAATTATAGGTTTTGGATATCCTGGTGGGGCAAAAATAGAAAATGCTGCGCGTGAAGTTGATTTTCAAGATTTTTTTAAATATCCAAGATTGAAAAAAATAAAAAAAGATTTGAATTGCAGCTTTTCAGGTTTAAAAACAGCAGTGCTTTATAACTTAGTAAAGCGTGAAGCTTATGATTTGAAAAAGGGCCCAATTTGGGATGCTATAACACCAGAATTACAAAAACAAGTTGCAAGCTCTTTGCTTGTTTGTATTGGTGATATTTTTGCAACAAAATTGGAAGTTGCTTTTCAAAAATACCCAGAAGTAAAGGCATTTACCTTTGTTGGCGGTGTTGCTTGCAATGGCTATCTTAAGCAACGTTTGCAACAAGTTTGTGAAAAGCATGGTAAAAGGTTTGTCGCACCGCATTGCAAATTTTGTGGAGACAATGCTGCCATGATTGCTTTTGTTGGTGGTTATAAAGCAGAGCGGGGGGAGTTTTCCGATTTTTATCTAGATGTTTTAAAGTAATTCAATTCATTTCAAAGTAATTATTTTCCCCATATTTTTTTACGATTTCTTTGCGCAGAAAGCCCCTCTACAGCTTTAGCTGTGGGCTGAAAACTTTTTTGACAAGTTTATATGGGACAAAGATTGAGGCGCCTCTTTTTTTTAAAGATAGTAGCAATAAAGTCAAGCAAGCAAATCGAAAACTATCAACAAAAAAACGTGGAAGCAATAATCATATATGAATATAAAAATTGTTGGGGCATCAACAATTGGGCTAGGCAACGTAAGACCAATGTAAGTTGGCTATTGCTGTTCGAATCCAGAATCCAACGTGTTTTAACGGTTGGAGTATGTCAATGGACTAAGGTTACCTCAAGCTTTTTTTCTGGATCTATTTGTTGTTTTGATTTCCTAATGGATTCATGAAAGACTCTAGAATCGAGTGAATAAAGTAATGATTTTGCAGATTCTCTTTTAAGTTTTTTTTCTTGAATTCCACTTTTAAGAATTATTTTAGGCAAAGCAATAAAATTATCATCAAGTTTTATGTTCCAGTTTTCAATGCGTTCAACGTAATATGGGCTAATTTGTGTAACTACACAGTTTTTAGGAATAACAAAGTTTTTATCTTCTAAAGATTCTTCTTCTTGTTTCCAGGAGATAAGTTGTTTTTTTGTTTCTTCATCTTTGATTATTGTTTTTTTGAATGAAAATAGTTTATATGGTTTTTTGTGATTAACACTTAAATGCTCTACTGTGTTGATGTTATCAAAATTTTGTTTGATGTGTTTGCTGATAAGAATATAAAATTGTTCAAAGTTTTTGTTTTTTATTGGAAAGGAATAAAAACCTTCTGTGTTATTAAAGGTTTGCTTGCCTTCGTATAAAATACGGAATTCTGGAATTTTATTCCATGTTTTTGGGGATTGAATATATCCCTTTAAAGCAAAATTTTCTGTTTCATCAATTTGGGTAGAAACTACTTGTCTTTGTTTGCTCCCTCGTGTTCTTTCTCCTCTTTCTCTGGCTGTTAAATAATTTATGGAATTTAATTGTAAAAGACAGGAAATAAAAATTATTAGGCCTAAAAACTTGCTATTTTTCATAAAAAAATGTTCCCCTTTGTGTAAATCAATACAATTTAAGGCTTTTGGTATCATTTTATGGTATTCTACAAAATGATACTAATGATATAAGATATTTTAAAGAAAGAAAAAAAAATGTTGAGTTTGGGAAAAATAAAACAGATTTTTAAAAAAGCTTTGCTTTCTGGTTGGTCGGCAAAAAAGTTGGCACTTTCTGCAAGCTTTGGAACTTATATAGCTTTTTCTCCTTTTCCTGGGGGGCATACAATAATAATGCTTGCGGCAAAATGGATGTTTAAATTAAATTTTCCTATTCTATTTTTTTTCACCTCTATAAACAACCCTTGGACAATGATTCCATTTTGTACTTTTGAGTATGCTTTTGGGTATTGGTTTTTACATCATTTGATCGGCTGGCACCCTAGTTGGATTATTCCCTTGGAAAAAATATTTGGTTCAGGCAAGATTTGTATATGGTCATTTTTTATCGGAGGAAATATTTTAGGTATTTTTGCGGCTTTGGTTAGTTATCCTATTTTAAATGTTGCTTTTAAAAAAATATCTTTCAAGTTTAATCCTGCAACGGTAACTGAATTGGGGCAGGAGGGGGTTAATAAAGTTAAACAGCGGGAGTTGAGATAGGTATATGAAAGTTATAGCCACAAACAAAAAAGCCTTTCATGATTATGAAATAAAAGAAAAATTTGAAGCTGGCATAGTATTAACCGGTGATGAAGTAAAATCATTGCGTCAGGGCAATGTTTCTTTGGTTGATTCTTTTGCAACTGTCTACAGAGGCGAAATCAATTTAATAAATCTTTACATTGCTCCATATTCTCATGCCTATTTTAAATCAGATCAATCACGCAGAACAAGAAAACTTTTGTTACACAGGCGTGAGATTAATAAGCTTATTGGTGATATTTCTAAAAAAGGTTTAACTCTTGTTCCGCTTCGAATTTATTTTAACAATAAGGGTTATGTTAAAGTTGAGCTTGGTCTTGCAAAACATAAAAAAGTAGCAGGTAAGAAGCGTGAATTAAAAGAGCGAGATATCAAGCGAGAAGCTGAACGAGAAATGAAAGGACGGTTAAGATGATTATTGGCAATAAAATTTATAAAAAAGAAAAATGTTTTAATTCTATTGATTGGGCAAAAGAAAATATAAATTCTGTATCAGATGGTGCAATTTTTCTTGCAGATATTCATGAAACAACTCGAGGACGTCAAGACAGGATATGGAAATTTTATCCTGAACAATTAATTGTAACTTTTGTTTTAAAACCAAAAAATTTATTTGATAATTTTGAAGGTGCTATTGATTTACGCCTACGGCAACTTAATATGGCAATAACTTTAGGCATTTTAGAGCCCTTAAAATCATATAATATTGAATTAAAGTGGCCAAATGATTTTATGTACGGAGATAAAAAAGTTGGAGGATTGATTTTTGATGTTGTATGGGGAGGCAATAAACTTTTAGGGATCATTGCTGCTTTTGCTGTAAATGTTAATAATATTATAGAAGAACCAGATGAAATAACGTCTATTGCTACTAGCTTAAAACAAGTAGCAGGGAAAGAAATCGATAAAAAAGAATTATTTGATAAATTTTTAAATTCTTTAAATAAATTTTATGAAAAATATTTGAATTCTGAATTTGATTCCATTTTTGAACAATGGAAAAAATCTCAAAGCTGTATAAATACTAAAATTACAGTTCATCGACGAGATAAAAGTGAAGTGACGGGCTTTTTTTATGATGTATCAAAAAATGGTGATTTGATTTTGCGTGACGAGGATGGCAATAAGAATATTATTCCATTTTATGCTGTAGAAAATATATTTACATCAGAAGAATTATAAGTTTATTTAAAAAACACAAAGGTGTGAAAACAAAATATTTTCACACCTTTGTGTTTTCTATTTGAATAGAAAATTAAAAATCATCATCGTCATCATCATCAAAGTCGTCATCTTCAAAGTCTTCGTCATCAAAATCATCATCTAAATCTTCGTCATCAAAGTCTTCGTCATCTTCAAAATCGTCATCATCAAAGTCTTCATCTTCATCGAGAAGATGTATTTGATTTTTAAACAGTTCTTCTTCCAATAACTTTATAATAGTTGACTCGCTGAAGTGAGCCGTTGTCATTTTTATCCTTTCTATAAAAAGTTAGTATTTTTCTTCTTGCTTATGCAGAATGTAAAAGAATTTACATACAACTTCAAGGGTTTTTTATATTTAATCAAATAAACTTATTTTGCCTAATTTTTTCCAATCTGAATCAAATTTTTCTACACCTTGAAGTGTTAAAGGATGTTTGAAGACTTTATCTAAAAGTGTTGGTGGGATTGTTGCAACATCTGCACCGAGCAAAAGTGATTGTTGAAGATGTATGACATTGCGAATGGAGGCTGCCAAAATTTCTGATTTGAAATCATAATTTTGTTTCATTATTACTAATTGTTCAATAATATCCATGCCGTCAACATCAATATCATCCCAGCGACCAATAAATGGAGAGATATATTTTACGTTCATTTTAGCAACAAGCATGGCTTGGCATAGCGAAAAGATTAAAGTAACGTTAATTTTAATACCTTCTAGTGTAAGCTTATTTATTACAGGAAGATATTCAAATGCGAATGGAATTTTTACGACAACATTTTTTGCAACTTTGGCAATTTGTTTTGCTTGCATATAAACTTTTTCAGGTTCTTTTTCTACAACTTCAATGCTAACATCGCCATTAACCATTTTACAGATATCAAGTAATACTTCTTTTGTATTTTCGCCTTCTTTGCTTAAAAGTGATGGATTTGTTGTAACTCCATCAATAATGCCGGTTGGGATCCATTTTTTTATCAGTTCACGATTTGCTGTATCCAAAAATATTTTCATATTATTCCTTTATAATTTTTTCCACAAACCATTAAAGTAATGGCAAGAGAAAGTTTCTGGTTTAATTGGTTCCTTTTTATATTCTGCAAAAGGAAAGAAATAGGTGGGTGGAAATATTATATCTATGTTTTTTGTTTTGTCAGCAATTTCCCAAATTGATTTTGTAAGTAATATTGGGCCGGTAGTTATGAGTGTTGTTGCGTACTCTTTTTCAAAGCCTTTTGGACAGTCTAGTTTGCCTTGCCAATAGGTTAAGTCTATTTTTTTATTTTCATATTCTTTTATATTATTAAGACATTTTTTAATTATTGGATGTTTAGGCTGACTTCCTATAAGGGCATTTCCTATAACTAAGCCATTAGCAAGATGTTCAATTCCTGAGTAAAAATCATAAGATTCGTTTAAAATATCAAATGGTTTTATGCTTTCACAATCACAGTCTGCATATAAGCCACCAAATTTATATAAAATTTCATAGCGTGCAATGTCAGCCATTTTAGCATAATTTTTATTGTATTTAGCTCTTTCAAAAAGTGTTTGATTATAAAGATTTGTTGAAAAATTAT
>CAZFDQ010000011.1:0-4479 GCA_964518205.1 uncultured Pseudomonadota bacterium
TTTTGCGCAAACCAAAATACCCATCTGCAAGAGGCTCCCTGATATGCCAAACAACGGGAATGTTTTTTTTCTTAGCTGCACATGCCCAACCAATTAAAGAACTTGTGTTTAGATGAATAATATCTGGCTTAATTTTATCTAACCAATAAGGAGCAATTTGTCTTAAAGTCTTAAAAGTATCTAGCCCCGATTTTAATATTAAATGAGGATGATACCATCTATACCAACAAATTTTGGTATGAGGAAAATCTCCTGTTTTAATCGGCCCAACTATTTCTATGTCTTTTGAATTAAATAAATCTATAGCTTCAGAATCATGTAAAAATAAAACAACAGGATAATATTTTGATCTATCTAAGTTTTGAACAAGATATAATAAACTTAAAGGAGCACCCCCTAGGCCTTTGCCATGATGTATATATAAAACCTTTTTTACACTCATCAGCAACTCCTTTAATACTTAGCCGTTCGCCCTGAGTGCCCTACGAAGCTTTAGCGAAGTAGGATGTATCGAAGGGTTTTACCGAATGGCTCAACGTTACTCTAAAGCCCAAATATTTTGTAGCGTCCATTTTTGAACAGCCAAAACAGACTCATTACTTTTATAACATTTTTCAAGATTTTTAACAGAGGGTAAAAACAATTTATTTGAATTCGCCTTACTATTAACCATTTTAAAATATTCAGGAAAAATTTTACCTCGTGAAAACCAGCGAACTGTTGGAGCAGCAAAACCAACCTTTTTGCGATAAATAACCTCTTTGGGTAAATATTTTTCTGCAACTTTTTTTAATAAATATTTTGTTTGATTATTTTTAAACTTTAAACTTGCTGGAACATTTAACATAAATTCAACAAGCTTGTGATCTAAAAAAGGAACACGTCCTTCCAAACCCGTTGCCATAGCCATTTTATCTGCACGCATCAAAAGAAGTTCTGGCAAACGTTGTTTTAATTCTAAATATGTCATCTGTTTTAAAAAATCTGCTTGCGGATCTAGTTGTTTTAATTTTTTTAAATGAAAATCAACAACACCAAAACTATCAAAACTACAAAGTTTTTTGCCATAAATTTTTTCTACGATATCATCTTCTTGAAAATTTTTGTTTATTAAATTTTTGTCTAAAATTAAACCTTTTTGGTGTTCATTAAAAGCCAAAGCACCACCCCAAAAAAAGTGTCTATCGTATGCCCAGTTTTTTAAAACTTCTAAATGATTTAATTTATTCTTAAAAAATAAACACCCTAGTTGATAAGAAAATTTTTTCAAATGTTTTGAAAGTTTTTGTGTTCGTTGCCAAAACTTATCATAAACTTTTTTATACATTGCATAAGTTGAATAACCGAAAAACAACTCGTCTGCACCCTCTCCAACTTGAGCAACAGTTACCCCACAATCTCGGGCAAGTTTTGCGACATAATAAAACGGAATACAAACACAGTCAGCTAAAGGTTCGTCTAGGTAATAAACCATTTTTTGATAAAACTCAAAAGCCTCCTGCTCAGAAATTATAATTTCGTTATGATCTGTTCCAAATTTTTTTGCAACAAGTCGAGCCCATTTTAATTCATTAAACTCAGGACCATCAGAAAAAGAAACTGTAAAGGTTTTAACATTACTTATAAATTGCGACATTAAGGCAACGTTTAAACTAGAATCTACACCACCAGATAAAAATGCACCAAAAGGCACATCCGACATCATTCGCTTTTTTGTGGAATCTTTTAATAAGTTTTCAATATTTTCTAAACAAAAATTTTCATCTTCAAATTCTTTTTGTTCTAAAACACTCAAACTTTTTATTGGTGTATACCATTCGCAAAAACTTACTTGCTTATGATAATCGACCTTTGCATAAAAGCCAGCTGGTAGTTTATAAACCTTGTCGTAAATAGTATATGGTGCAGGAGAAACCATAAATGTAAGACTATGATATAAAGCAACATCTGAAATTTCTTTGTTGATCCAAGGCAGTTGCCACAATGCTTTTATTTCTGAAGCAAAACTTAAAACCCCATCCTGCAAAGAAAAATATAAAGGTTTGATTCCAATTCTATCTCGAATTAAATAAAGCTCTTTTTTTTCTAAATCAAAAAGAGCAATGGCAAACATACCTTCAAGCTTGTGTAAAAAATCAATCCCCCACTCTTGATATGCATAAATTAAAGTTTCGGTATCTGTTTGCGAAAAATATTCATACCCCAAACTTTGTAGCTCTGCACGAATTGTTTGATGATTATAAATTTCCCCATTAAAACAAATAACAACTTTGCCTTTTTTATCCAACATGGGCTGATGCCCAGCTGCAGATAAATCGATAATACTTAAACGTCTGTGAGCAAAACCAATTTGATTTTGATCTGACTTCCAAATTCCATAATCATCAGGACCGCGATGCAACAAATTTTGCTGCATCGCATCCAATAAATTATCATCTACAGTAAAATTACTTTTAGATAGATTATAAAAACCTGCAATTCCGCACACTGCTTACTAAACTCTTAATTCTTTTGATATTGACTCTAACAATTCCGACTGCAACTCTTTTTTTATATAATTGCGTCCAATATTAAAGTAATTTATTCCAACTTTACTCATTTCCACAGGATCAAAACAGTTGCGACCATCAAATACAACTTTATCCTTTAATACATCAAAAGCTTTTGGTTTGTAATTCAAAAACTCTTTCCACTCAGTTAATACTAACAAACAATCGGATTCTTTTAAAACTTCATCTGGTGTGTTTGCATAATTAATTTTATCACCAAAAATAGTTTTTATATTCTGCCAAGCAACTGAATCGTAAGCAGTAATTTTAGCACCTTTTTCTAAAAGTTTCTTTATAATATCAATTGAAGGAGCACAACGAATATCATCAGTTTCAGGCTTGAATGCAAGACCCCATATTCCTATATTTTTTTCTGCAATTTTATCACCATAATGATGTAAAACTTTATCTACAAATAAAAACCGTTGGAAATTGTTAATATTTTCAACTTCATTTACCAAGGTCATTGGCTGACCATACTCTTTTCCTGTACTTACAAGAGCTCTTACATCTTTAGGAAAACAACTTCCACCATATCCAATTCCAGCATTTAAAAATGCTCCACCAATTCTTTCGTCTTTTGCCATACCCTGTCTTACCTGATTTACATCAGCTCCAACTTTATCTGCCAAAAGTGCAATTTGATTCATAAAACTAATTCTTGTCGCAAGCATTGCATTAGAAGCATATTTTGTAAGCTCTGCAGATTCAGGATTCATTACTAAAAATTTATCATCTTCTTTTACAAACGATTTGTATAAATCTCTTAAAATATCTGCCGCCCGTTTTGATTTAACACCAACTACCACTCTATCAGGAATTAAAAAATCATTTAAAGCATCACCTTCTTTTAAAAATTCAGGATTAGATGCAACATCAAATTCAACTTCCATGCCTCTAATTTTTAATTGCTCTTCAATTATGCCCCGTATTTTTCTTGTTGTTCCAACAGGAACTGTGGATTTATTTATGAACACACAATATTCATGTAAGTGTTTTCCCACTTCTTGTGCTACTGTCCACACTGCAGAAAGATCTGCCGAGCCATCAGGCAAAGAAGGTGTTCCAACACATGAAAAAATAATTTTTGGTTCTTGCAACAATGCAAACTCAATATCTTGCGCAAAAACAATTTTTTTGTTTTCTATTGCATCTTTAACTAAAACATCTAAACCAGGTTCATAGAAAGGAATTTTGCCTTGACGTAAGGCTTCGACTTTTGAAAGATCTTTTTCAATCACGATAACCAGATTACTAACTTCTGCAAAACATGCCGCTGTAACTAATCCAACGTATCCCGCCCCGACTACTGCAATTTTTCCCATTGGACCATCCTCTTTTTTTAATTAATTAAACTTCACATTAAACCTCTCCAAAAAGCATAAGTTTTTTCTGCAATTATTTCATAAGAATAATTTGCTTTAAATCTTTTATAACCTTTTTCTGATAAACTTATCCTTAAATTATCATCCAACATCAATTGCTTTAAGCAATCACTAAGCAGTTTTATATTTTTTTGCTCAAAAATCAATCCCGAATCACTAATCACTTGAGCTATATAGCCACCATTACTCCCAATCACAGGCACTTTACAACTCATAGCCTCAATTAAAACATGTCCAAATTGTTCCCGCCATTCGGGAGTGTCATAGGAAGGTAATGCAAAAATATCAAGTCTCGAAAACAATTTTGCAACCTTTTCATGTTTAACAGGTTGAGCAAATTCTACTTGATCTCTTAAGTCCTTTTGTTCAACATAATTAATCAAATCTTTTTTGGCATTTCCATCACCAACAAACAATAAATTCCATCCTGGAAAATCTTTTGCTACCAAAGAAAAAGCATTAACCAAATCAAACACGCCTTTTTCTGGAATAATACGACCTAAAAAACCAATATATTTTTTTTCTTGTTTAACTTTTTTTGCTGG
>CAZFDQ010000012.1:0-1629 GCA_964518205.1 uncultured Pseudomonadota bacterium
CGCATTGGCCGCTCACATTCGCTCACGATGCCTGCTCGGTGATTGCTTCGTGTTCGCTCTGTGGCTTCGTTTGAGCTTGTGATAACTCTAATAAGCGGATTGTGCTAGGCACAAGCAAGTTTATATGTGCTTGCCCCGCCCGCCCAGTGCGCGCACAGAAAATCACTCGCTCTCGCGAGTGGCTCCCTTATGCCCTAGAATTAACCAAGTTAGTTTTCAAACTTTCCAACATTTTCACAAAATACACAGTAAATGCGAAAAACGTATTAAAATAATCTGCTGTCTCATCGGTCGTAACGCCATCAATAAAAGCAAAATCACGATAATTTGATCGTATTCGCATATAGTATGGAAAATCAAAAACAGATACAGAAAAATTGCTCAAATAATTTTGAAACTTTGTTTTATCGTTCTTTTTCTTGAGGTTTATACGATTTATCTGCTTCCAGTTATCTACTTTATATTTGGCAATTTTTCTGATTGCCATTTTGTACATATCATCATCTGTTGTTCTTGAGCTCAAATTTGCTCCGCTTGTCACCTTGTGCGTTAAAATAGTTTGGTCAAAAACTTGATTCAAAATGGTATTTGAAAACTGAATTTCTTGATCCTGCAATTTTCGCGTAAATTCATCAACACACTTTGTGTGTCCTTGTTTAAAAATACCTTTTTGGATTTTGATTACATATTCAAGGGTCAAAAGTACATTAAAAATGAGGTAGTAGGATTTTACGGGTAACCAAGATGTTGAGGCGTATGAATAGTCTTTATCAATATCAACAATTTTTTTCTCATCACTCAACGACTTTTTTGTAAGAGCAATAAGATTTTTCTTATGATCAATATCTGGCAACCCAGCTTTCTGTAAAGAATTATTGTATTGCAAAGTTGTTCCTTTCATTAGCAAAGCAAGGCATTTGATGTAATTCAAATGTGTATCATATGCCTGATGTTCTGTTAGCAATAATGACATAAAGATTACCTTGCAAAAACTACTTTTTCCGAAAATTTATTATGTTTTGGTGTTGATGATTTATTTTATATGCGTATGGATATCCAAAAGGATATAGAGGTTTACTGTCCTGTAATAGTGCTGTTGTTCCAGAAAATTCAAAGCCTATTTTTTCCATAATTCTCACAATATCACCCTGTACACATTTTTCTTGTTTATTTACTGTAAAATCACTAATGATGATACTTGTATATTTCCCTTCATTTAATTTTTTATAAACAGCCGACATTATTTCGCCAAACAAGTTTAAAAAATCGTCATACGATTTTTGGTTTCCTAGATCATTTTTGTCATCAGAATAATATTCAACACCAATTCGGGAGCCACTTCTTTTTCCGTCTTTTTCGGCCCTTAAACCTTGCCCGTTATTCTTTAAAATATTGTGATATGGTGGAGATGTAACACAATAATCAATTTTCCCTTTAATTTTTGATATTTCTTTCAAAGAATCACCACAAACAATTTTTTGCCCACTTTTAACATTTAGCTCTAAAAGTCTTTTTTTTGCTAATTTGCAGTATTTTTTACTTAAATCTATACCTACCCCTTTTCTTTTTAAATTACTACTTGCAACGAGCGTTGTTCCAACGCCATTAAAAGGATCAAGAACAACCATT
>CAZFDQ010000013.1:0-14684 GCA_964518205.1 uncultured Pseudomonadota bacterium
TCAGCTTGGTGCTCTTCCTGTATTGGCTGATTGTGATGAGTTAGGTGGATTAGATCCGCAGGAAATTGAAAGACTTTTAACTCCAAAAACGAAGGCCGTGGTTATTACTCATATGTGGGGTAACCCATGTGATATGGATGCCATTGTTGGTATGTGTAAAAAACATAATTTAAAATTGGTTGAAGATTGTTCTCATGCACATGGTGCAACTTACAATGGAAAAATGGTTGGAACTTTTGGTGATGCTGCTGCATGGAGTATGCAAACTCAAAAAATAATTGCTGCTGGTGAAGGGGGTGTTTTATTTACAAAAGATCGTGAAGTTTATGATCGTGCACAACTTCTTGGTCATTTTAATAAAAGGGCCATGGAGGAGATGGATAAAACATCTAGTTATTATCAGTATGCAACAACGGGAACAGGTCTTAAATATCGAGCGCATCCGTTGGGAGTTGCTATTGCTTTAACTCAACTACCTTATTTAAAAGAATGGATGAAAGGAAAACAAATAAATGCGAAAAAAATTAAAGCTATTGTTGAAAGTCAACCAGGAATAAATGTTATTGAACAACGTGAAAAATCTAGTGGAGCTTACTATGCATTTACATTTTTAGTAGATGAGGAAAAATTAGGTTGTTCTAGAGAACAATTAGTTAATGCAATAATAGCAGAAGGTTTTGAAGATATTGATATTCCAAAAGCAATGTCTCCATTACATACTTTTGCATTATTTAATAAACCAACATCACCTGTTATTGAGTATTCTGATTCTTGTGTTCGGGGAGAATATAAAAACTCTGAAATGATTGCAAAGCGAATCGTTAAGCTTTCTGTCCCTGTTGAATATGAGGCAGGTTCAAGAGGTGATATTTTTATTGATAAGTTTAAACAAGTTTGGAATAAAGTTTTTGAAAATGGAATATAGTTTATTATGGATTTAAATAATTTATCAAAGCAATTAATTGAAGAAGCAGAAAAAGAATTTATAGATCGTTTTGTTGTTGGTGCTGTTATTTTAAAAAATTCATCTGTTCTTATCTTAAAAAGAAATGGAGGTGATTTTCTTGGTGGTATTGATGAATTACCAAGTGGGAAAGTTGAAATAAAAGAAGATTTGCAACAAGCGTTGTTACGAGAGACAAAGGAAGAGACTAATTTAGATATAACAAAAATATTAAAATATGTTGGGTATTTTGATTATACATCCAAAAGTGGAAAAAAAACTCGGCAGTTTAACTTTTTGGTAGATGTTGATTCTGATAAAGTAATTATTGATCCTGAGGAACACCAAAGTTTTAAGTGGCAATCAATTTTAAAACTTAATGAAAGCAGTTTAACAGAAAATGTTGTAAAAGTTATTCAAAGTTCCGTTGTTTAACTGTTTCAACCGTTGGCTGAAAATCTTTTAAAATAACCCTTTTTGCAAGTTCTTTATCGTAGGGAAAACCATATTCTTTGTAAAATGCATGAATTGCATTTTGGTAAGCTTGACCATCGGGCCCCCACAAAACATTTGCGTGGTGGCCTGATTCTAATTCAACAAGATAAATGTTATTAACTCCTTGTTGTTTTCTTTTAATGTAAAGCTTGCGTGATTCATTGATAGAAACTAAATCATCTGTTTTTGAATGAATGATTATTATTGGAATTTTGGAATTTATTTTATCTATTATTTTTAAAGGTTCAATCCCATCAGGGTCAAAGTATGGAAAAATATCACGAGCTAGTTTTTTGGCTGTTTCAAGGTTGGGGATTTCTCTTTGAAGGGTTTTGCTTACAAGCATGATTGTAAGGCAATCAAGTGATGCAAAGGGAGCTTCTAATACTAGTGCAGAAATTTTTTTACTTGCTCTAGTGCCCATTAGGTTAATAAGTGTTGCAGCTCCTCGTGAGACTCCAAACCCGATAATATTGTCTTGATCTATTGTTTCAATAACTTCTTCAAGTCTTTGTATATCGTTGTTTTGCCCAAGATTTGTTTGCTTTGATATTATTAGCCCTTTGCTTGCAACATCTGGATAATCGAAGGCTATGATGTAATGTTGTTCTGCGTCAATAATGTATTGGGAGCTAAAAGGGTTGTTTTTTTGGTAAGCAACCACTTCTTCGTTTGTTCCTCCATAGCCATGCGAAAATATGATAGGAGTCCCATTTTTATTGCCGGTATGTGATATTTTAGTTTGTGTTGGCTTTGAATTTGCTTTTTTGGGGGATTTTTCCATGTTTTTTTCCTCGATATTGGTTTCTTTTGTGGTAATATTGTAAAATAGAAAATAAGGGGGAACGAATATTAAAAATAAAATGATATATTTTAATATTTTTTTCATTTAAGCTAACAGTCCCTTTTTTGTGATAAATTTTATTCATAAGTTTAATTGATAAAAATACGATGTAAATATGAGGTTAGGTTATGAATTTTTCAGAAAAAGATCTAGAGCTTATTAACATTGCAAAAGAGTTAATTCAACAAAGATATATACCAAAGCGTCAGGTGATTGGTGCTGCTATAAGAACTAAATCAGGTAAAATTTTTTCTGCTGTAAATCTTGATACAAATCTTGGACGTGCGGCTGTGTGTGCTGAGTCTATTGCTATGGGTATGGTTGTCGCTCAAGGTGGAGAAGAAGTTGATACAATAGTTGCGGTTTCTCATTTAGGTGAAATTGTTTCTCCTTGTGGCATCTGCAGAGAAATGATTTGTGATTATGCTCCAGAAGCTTTTGTGATTGTTCCAAGTGGCGATGGACCAGAAAAAGTTGTTGCAACCGATCTTTTGCCAAATAAATATAAGAGAAAAAAGAAATAAATTTATTTATTCTGCTTGTTCTCTTAATAAAGGTTTAATAGTATTTATTTTGTTTATGACCAGCGTTTGTTTATACGCTGGAAATCTTTCAAGGCAGGAAGATAATGTTGTACTAATTTTTTCTAATTTTTGTTTACTTAAATTTGTCAAATCTTTTTTTAATGCATTGTCAACATCCACAAAAAGTTGATAAGCATAGATTAGATTATTTGGTGGATAGATATTTCTTATAAAAGATTTAATTTCGTCTGTAAGTTCTGTAGTAGCTTCAAGCTTGTCATCCATTCTTTTGCTAAAAACTTCAGCTTGTTCTGTAAGCATTGATTTTATTTCTTTACGTTCTTTTGTTCTTGTAAAAAATTTATTAAAAATTTTGGCCCAGAGTTTTTCATTATAAACTATATTAACGTTATTTTTATCCAAAAGTGATTCTGTTGTATGTTCATCAGTTAATATAGTGGTAATGTTTTCATTAGAAAGATTGTGTATAAATAATCCTAATGCTTGAATAAAATCTGTTGTTTCATTTAGATTTAAATTACTTTCTATATATTCTGGAAGTGCTGAATTGAAAATAAATACAAACAGACTTTTTATTATTTGATTATAAAAATCATTTTCGGCATTTCTTTGTGCACAGAGTTCATTGAAAAGTTTTAAAAGAAGAGGAATAGTTGTTACTTTGTTGAGGAAAAAGTAATACCAAGGGATATTTTCAAAAGTAGTACCACTTGTTTCAAGCTCTAAAATTAAATTTTGAATGTAATTTAAAAGAGTTGTTACCTTTTCATTTTCTGTTGGAGCGAGTGAGACAAGATCTATTACATAAAGGCTCAGAATAGCAAATTGTTGATTGAGTATCTTGTTTTTATTTTCCCATGTTGATGAATTTTGGATATTTAGAATTAACTGAGATATTGATGTTTTATGAGTGGCTTCATCTATTTGTGGTGAATAATTAAATTGAACTATGGCATGTCCGTGTGCTCCGGCGTATACAAATAAGGTGAAAGAGATATTTTTTTCTATATTGTTGGGGTTTGTTTTATTTATATGAAAAGTATATTTTGTGATGGTTAAGCCTTCTGCATTTGTTTCTACGTGATAATCATTTTCTGAATTATAAGTAATTGGAGTTGTTAGTAAAACTTCATTGAATTTTCTTATGATAGGATCAAAAAGAGTTTTAGGATCAGCATCTGAAGAAAATGGTGAATCTGTTGCGTGAGAATAGAAATTATTAGGATCGAATCCTAATATACACATAAAGGAATTTGCAACGTTGAACGGTCCATAAGCTGCTTTTATTTCTTTTTCATTATTGTCTTCTTGTATGCCATATATAATTTGTTTTTGTGGGTTTTCAATATTGTATGCTCTATTTAGATTTGTGCAAATTTCAAGAGTCCAATTTGTTTGATTTTGAGTACCAATTATATATTCTCCATAAAAATCTTGTATTTTTGGAATAGCGCTTTGGTTACTTTCTTCTGTTTGCATTTGTTCTAATATTTCGGAGTTAAATCTTCTTGTTTGTGCGTTAAATAAAATAACATTTAGCATGTTGAGTATTGATATTTCTACGCAATCAGGAAAATCAACAGCATTTTGTATAGCTCCTTGTTTGATATAGGTAGGATAATAACCTTGAAAGAGAGGTGGTCCTTCATACACAAGAAGAGCCCGATCTATATTTAGTGGAATTTGACTGAGGTAATTTCCAGAAAGTAAAGCATTGTAGTATTCTTGGTCGAATTTTGTTGAAGCAGTAGTATTTATTTTTGTTCTAAGGTTACGCCAGTTTTCAGCATTAGGAAGAGTTTTAGTAGAAATATACAGTCCAAAACTTATACCAAAAAAATATGGATAAATATCGCCTATTTCGTTTAATTTTTCCCAAACAGCAGCTAAAAATATTTGTTGAACCAATCTTTTATTAGCTAAAGATTCACCTAAAGCTTTTATTATAGCTTCGCATGTTTTATTTATGTTGCTGGTTAAGTTTTTTGTTGTAATAAAATTTTGTAAATATTTAAATTTTTCTTCAGTACTTAAATTACCAAAATCATCAGAAGTTAAATTTGAAAAATTAACTACTTTTTTTATTAAAGACTCCTGCCACAGAGTGTCTATTTGTGCAAAAATTGTTCTTTTATAGAGAGAATCTTCTACTTCAGTAAGGGAATTTTGGGGTAAAATTTTTTCTTTACGAATTTTATTAAAAAAATTGTCAGCTTTATTGGAATAACTTTCAAAAAAATGAGGATTTGCAAAAATATATTTGATAATCGTGGTTAGATTTTCGATGGAATTAGTTGTCTTTGCTGATAAGCCTTCGATAAATCCTATGATTACGCCAAGGACAAAGGGGGTTGCATAAGAAATAAATTTATTCTCACTTTTTGTAATACCAAAGGTAATGTTATCTTCGTGCGCATAAAAAATTTCACGAATAAAAGATTTTGATGGAAGAACATCATAAGCAGTTCGAACAAGCCCGCTAGTTAGCACTAATTTGCCGTAAAAAGGTGAAAGATGATCGTATTCTTGAACCGTATCGATTGAGTGTATTGGGCTAGCTTCTAATATTGAAATATTTGCAGAATATAAAGATGAAAAGTTTGAGTATATTAAAAAAATAGATAATAAATATTTAAAAATATATTTATTCTTCATTAATCTTCTCCTTTTTCCAATTCAAACTAAACTTATAAAAAACTTTTTTTATGCTTTTTTATCCAACCAAAGATAGATACCATAAAAAATTATTAACTAGATTGGGTTTATTTAAGTTATTGAGACGCTCTAATACTTCTGATTGTAAAGTTGGATTTGTTGACGTATAAATAGCTAGAAGTATTATTTGCAATCTTGTTTGTTCATCATCTTCCACACCGCTTAAAAAGTCAAGACTTTCAGAAATGACTTGATTATGGATGTTTGAATTAGAAATATTATTGTTGTTAAAAAAATAGCAAACTCCATGTGGTGGTAAAATTGTATGAACATAAGAAAATCTTAAAGAATGGTGTTGTCCATTTTTTATAAATTCAAGTGCATAAGTTAGTTTTTTCCCATCTTCTTCTATATAAAGATTTGTTACTCTAAGGAAAAGGCTATACTGTTCAAGATAACTTATTATTTGATTGAATACGGCTTCTGGATGTTGTTCGGCAAACTCTGCTGTAAGATTTTGGGTTTTATCCATTCCCAAGAAATATTGTAAACAATTGATAATATTGTGAACGCCGATGTGGGCGCGCACTTCATATCCGGTTTCTCGGTAAACAATTCCATCAATATTAAAGCAGGTATTTGTTGCCCATTTATAGCGAGTATCTTCATCTATAATTTTATTATACGGATTGTGTTCGTAAAATTGTAATAAGCGCTCTGGGCCTTGGGTGCGAGCAGCAGAATTTTTTAATATTGTAAGTAAATTTAAATCAAATGATTTTGATTCTTCTTCATATAAAAAAATATTTAACATATTACGCATGGCTGTTTCTATGCAGTCTGTATAAAATATATATGTTTCATCTGGTGACTGAATGTTTCCTAGTGGGATATAAACAGGGAAAGGTCCTTCGTATACAGATTTACCAAAATGGTGGAATAAAGCTAAAACAAAATTTTCATCTTGATCTAGATGTGGTATATAGCTTTGAATTAAATCTAATTCATCTTCTGTTAGATGTCTGTATTCATTAAAATCATAGAAATTAAGAAAGGTAAAGTTGGTGTAATCTTCGTATATTTTTGAGAGATTTTCGGCTAATAATCTACGTGAAGGGTTTTCGTCGTTCAAACCTACTAATAATCCAAGTAAATATATTTGTAAATCTGCTTTATCTTCACATTTTTGCCAAACATGAGCTAACAATAAATGTTGTGTTAAGTTTGCTGGGCATTCCCCGTTTCTGCATTCTTGCAAAGATAAAGCAATAAGGGTTGCAAAATCTTCTGCAGCATTAGAAAAGAAATCTAATACGTGAACTAAGTTAGCTTCTTTTGAGTCATCAAATTTTTGAGAAGAAGAATTAATTTTTACGGCCGAAGAAAAAACAGAAAGATCATCTTCTGTGTTTAGTGTTTTGATAAATTTTTTATAAAAATCAACAATTTCTTCTCTATAAAGAGATAGAGTTCTTGTTGAAAATTGTTGTGGAAGTGTTGAAAATATTTGTTCACTAAAAGATCCAGAGAGAAGAACTCGTAAGATTTCTTTGATTATTTCTGGTGATAAAGTTTCTATATCTTCGATAATTCCTAATAAAATTCCAAGCGTAAAAGGTGATAGCCAATTCATGATATGCTGCGGATTTTGTACGCAAGACTCATCAGAATTGTTAGAATTAGGAAAAAGCATTTGTGCTAATTGATATGTTGCTGTTGCTGGTCTTGAATATTCATTTAATGATATTCCATTTTTTAAACCGATCTGCAACAAGGCATATCCAAAAATAGGTGAAAGATGGGGTTTGTTGATGCTGACAAATACCGGGTGAACTCCTTTTGTGTGTTCGAAAGGCAAAGAATAAAGGGTTTTTACTTGAGTTGTAACTAAACTTGTAAGTATTAATAGCAAGCTGCATAGAACTTTTTTTATAGAATAACTTTTCATAAAAACAACCTCCTATCAAAAATTGAACAGATTACAATTGCGTTTTATTCAAAATAAATAAAAAATTATATTTTTATATTACAGTTTATAAAAAAAATACACAAACGGGTTATTGATTTTTGACTAGCTTCGGTTTTCTTATATTAGACTATTAGAAAACATTTTATTGAATTTATACAATTTTAATTTCTTAAAACAGTAAAAAAATGTGAAAAATCAAGGTTTTAGTTATATATTTGGTGTAATTTATTTTTATTTGTATACTAAAAATAGTTAAATATTTTTCAGTTTTATAGCTGATCCAATCTGAAAGGGTCGCGACATGAAAATTACTGTTTCTTAAAATTATCTGTTTTAAACAGTTCGTTTAGTTGTCTTTTAATTCAAAGTTATGTGTTTAGATTCCGCTTGTATTTTTGTGTATGGTTAATTTGTTGTGTTTTGTGCAATCGGTAGCTATGAGTTGGTTGTAAACTGTGGTGAACGGTGTTGTCATCCTGAACTTGTTTCAGGATCCAGATATTTAGTTATTCCTTTTTCTACAGGGATAAGACTTAAAGGTTTTACAATTGTCTGGATCCCGAAACAAGTTCGGGATGACGATTCTGAAGACTTTAACATCTCCAATCATATAAAAAGACTTTGAGTTGCGTAAGATTGTTTATAAAAACTTTTTAATATTTGGAACATACCATGTCTAAGAATAGTTTACTTGTGGGGCAAGATTTATCATATTCTATAGGTAGTCGCCAGTTATTTAATAACTTGACCATCTCTTTTGGCAAAGAAAAAACAGGTTTAATTGGAAGAAATGGTACAGGAAAATCGACGTTGATTAAATTGCTGATGGGCTTTTTAAAGCCCGATGCTGGTTCTGTTTATAGAAATTGTAAGATTGGATATTTGCCTCAAGATTTTATTACATATTCGTATCAATCAATTGCCGACGTTTTAGGTATTAAGAGAAAACTATGTTCTCTTGAACGTATTGAAAGTGGGGACGGTAGTGTTCACGACTATGACATAGTTGGTGATGATTGGGATGTTGTATCTCGTACAGAAGCCTTGTTTGCAAAACTTGGTCTTTCACATTTAAATTTGCATCGCAAGATGGGAAGTTTAAGTGGTGGAGAGACTACAAGGGTGGTTTTTGCCTCATTGTTTTTATCACGTCCAGATTTTTTGATTTTGGATGAACCAACAAATAATCTTGATCGTGATTCACGGCAAGCTTTGTATGATTTAATAACTGAATTTAAAGGTGGAATTTTGGTTGTAAGTCACGACCGTAAACTTTTATCTTTAATGGATCAGATTGTAGAACTTACAAGTCTTGGTGTTAAAACCTATGGTGGAAACTATGAACAATATGTTGCTCAAAAAGAATCAGAGCAACAAGCAAAGTTGCGCCAACTTTCTGATGCCCAAAAAGCGTTAAGAAAAACAAAAAAAGTTGTGCAACAAACAAAAGAGAAATACGATCAAAGAGCAAAAATTGGGCGTGAAAAAAGAAAAGCCAAAAGTCATCCTAAAATGTTTCTTGATTATCAAAAGGGACGAAGTGAGAAAACAAAAAGCAAATTGGAAGCAAGAACTGACGCCCAGTTGGATCAAGCACGAGAGATGTTGCGCGGAGCAAAAGAAGGTATTGAAGAAAACAAATTTTTAAACATAGATATGCGCTCCACATATGTGCATAACAGTAAATTAGTGTTAGAGATAAAAGATCTTTGCTTTAGTTATATTGATGGCAGGATATTATTTAATAATTTTAATTTATCAATTACGGGCCCGCGCAGAATTGCATTTGTAGGGCCAAATGGGTGTGGAAAAACTACTTTGTTAAAGCTTATAACAAAAGAGTTAGAGCTAACATCTGGTATTATAAAAATTGGTGTGGAACGGTTTGCTTATCTAGATCAAAATGTAAAATTGTTGGATCGAGAACAAACCATTATTGAAAACTTTAAACATTTAAATCCAGATGCAACAGAGACTGATTGCAGATTGCGTCTTGCGGCATTTCTTTTTGAATACGATGATGCTCTTAAAGTTGTTAAAAACTTAAGTAGTGGTGAAAGATTGCGTGCGGCCCTTGCATGTTTGTTGATGGGAAACAATGCTCTGCAGTTAATTGTTTTAGATGAGCCGACCAATCATATGGATTTAAGCAGTATTCAAAGCATGGAGCAAGCCTTGCAAAAATATAAGGGAGCAATAGTTGTTGTTTCTCACGATGAAACTTTTTTGAAGAATATTGGTGTGGAAGATAAAATTAAAATTGGGTAGAATTAAAAAAAGGCTTTTATGAAAAAAGAAAAAATACACAACAAATTAGTACGTGATAAAATTCCGCAAATTATTAGTGAGCATAATGTTGAATGCTTTACAAGAATATTAAATAATGCAGAATACTTAAAATCTTTGAATGCAAAGCTAAAGGAAGAGGTTGATGAGTTTTTGCAGAGCAATGAAGAAAGTTGGCTAGAAGAGTTGGCTGATGTTTTAGAAGTTATGCGGGCATTGCTTGCAGTAAAAGGTATTAGCTTTGATGACCTTGAAATAGTAAGAAAAGAAAAATTAAAAAAACGTGGTGGCTTTGCGGAAAGAATATTTTTAGAAAAAACTAAAGAAAAATAAATCTTATAACGCAAAATTAACGCTGCTATTTTTTATAGTGAGCTTGGGTGAAAAGAGTAGTCAATTGATAACTTTTCCTCTTATGAAATTATAATATTTTGGTTAGGCGTTGAATTATTCCATGTTTTAAAAAACTCATAAAGTGCAGGATACCAATTTTTATCGCGGCACTCTCTTCCTACTGAAAGTAATTGGTTTAGTTGATCAGTAAGTTTTTCTGTAGTACTTAAGAAAGGTTGAAGATATTTCCATTCTTTTGTTGTTAGGTTGTGTTCTTGTTGGTTTAAAAGATTGATTATGTTTTTAAACAGTGTTAAAACTGCCGATCTTATTACAACTTGAGTGTACGAGTTACTTATTGTTTTTAAATGGTGTGTAGTCCAGGGTTTGAAATATCTATGATAGAAGCATTTTGTATCTGGGCTATATGTATATTGAAAAAAACCTAGAGTTGTAATTCCATCAGGCAATACCAATCCACCGAAGATAGTTATTTGTAATTCTTGAGTAATGTTTCCAGATTGATTTTTATGTGATATTGTTTCGCCAATTCCATAGTCTAATATTTTGGAATCTACTATTTCATGAAAACCATCAAATAGATTTGTTCTTTTATGTAAAATATCTCCATTATAATTTAAAAAAAATGGAACGTAATATTCATCTTGGGTGTAGACAAGGTGTCTTTTTTGGTCAAAAATTGTTCCCCCTTGTCTTACATAGCCTACAGGATAACTTTTTTCATTCAGAGATTTTATACGATCTAATGTTATGGTAATTCGATTTGCATAGTTTAAACTTCTTGCTGGAACAATATAGCTTTCTGGAACAATAGAATTTTCTGAATCAACAGAGTTTTCTCTTGTTATAATGTTGCTTAAATCTTGAGAAATACCAACAAATTTTACAAAACCTCTTCGATTTCTGGGTCTTAAGCTTAGAATGTTTCCTTCATTTATTTCTTCTGTACATTGGTCTAGAAGTGGGATTATAAATTTTTTTAAGTCAAAAAGCACAATATCATATTCTAAATCACCAAAATGTTGATGCGAATAGATGGGTGGATTAATTTCAATAGCGGATAAGAAAATAGAAAAAAATATGACATGTAAACTAAAGATGTATGTTAAAATTCGCATTGCTTACTCCAAGCTTTTAAAATGTTATTTAAAGAATAATAATTATATTAGGCTCTTTTTAAGATTTTGTCATTTTCTTTAAGGCGAGGTGAAGTATTTATGTATAAAAGTAAAGATATTTTTATGAGCTTTGAGTTTTTTTATATTATAATTTGAGTATTAATCTAGTTGCTGAATTTTTCAATAAAATTAAGAAATATTCTTATTGCCTATAATAATAAAACTTTTATACTTTAATGCTTTGGCTTAAAATATATTGAGCAAATAATTTTTAGGTGTTAAGAGATGAAAGGATTTTTGTTGTGAAAAAAATTATTTTGTTTGCTTGTTTAATGCTTTTTTGTAGTGTTTCTTTTGCTGTTGAGATTAGAGAACTAACTGAAGAAGAAATTTTAATGCAAGGAGATGCCCATTTTAAACAAGGGTGTAATTTTTTGAAACAAAAGAAATATAAGCAAGCATATGAAGAATTTTCTAAAGGGTCTGATTTGGGACATGCTCCTTGTATATACAACTTAGGTTGGATACATGAATATGTGCAGGAATATCAAAATATTGATAAAGCTTTGGGATGCTATTTATTAGCACGACAAAACGATTTAACAGTATGGCGAACCTTGTTGCGCGCAACAGTGAAATATGGATGGGAAGGTTTATGTGATGCTTTTATGAATTGTTTTAGTCCTGATTTTGAAGAGTTGCATGAGGAATAGTGTTCATGAACCTCAAGAAGTTGTTGAAAAAAACAAATTGGTATTTGTATGCCAGATATAAGACGTTTGGCTAATTTGGAAAACAGATATTCATTTGAAAAAAGTGAAAATGTTTATTGGCGGTTGAAGAAGAAGTCTATGTAATTTTATTCTTGATTAAGATCATCGATCATATTTTGAATTTTTGTTAAACCTTCTTCCATTCTTGTAAAATATATTCCGATAAAGCTTAAAGTTAAATTTTCTTTCATCAATTTTTTTTGCACTTCTTCAATAAAGACACCTGATTCTTGGCAAGGTGTTAATCCATCTTTTCCATCATAACAAAAATCTATTGCACAAGATGGGGATCCATTAACACAGATAAAACCTCCAACTTTATAATCGTCGTCTATATATAATTTGTATCGATCTATTAATTTTTGAGCTTCATGTTCGCAAACGGATCGATACTTTGGATTTCGATATGGGCATTTTCCACAAGCTTTTCTTTTTAATCCTTCATATGGAATTTCTGGGCAGGAGACAACAGAAAGTCCAATTCCATTTTCTACCAATAAATTTACAACGCTTGCTAATGGTCCTTGACCTGTTACGTTTCTCACTCCATAAGCTCGAATATTTTGATTAACTAGGCATTCGGATATAAAAAATATTTTTTTGGATCTACCATTTTCATGATCCGTTTGATTTGATTTGTATCTATTTTTATTTGATTCGTAGGAAGCGGTTTTTTCCCCTTGTTGTGTTGTTTCTGAGATTTCCATTGCAGAAACATTAAATGTAAAAGAGAAGCAAAAAATTAAACCGATAAAATTTTTAAATATTGTTTTGTTTAGCATGTGTTTTTTAGAATTATTTGTTGGTTTGTAAAATTATTGACTTTATTTCTTCTAAAGCTTCTGGAAGTTTTTTCATTCTTATTCCAATAAATTTTAAAGATAAGTTATTATCTTTTAATTGTTTTTGGACCTCTTCAATAAATACCCCAGGTTCTAAAATTTTTGTGTGTCCATCTTCTCCATCATAGCAGTAATCACAAGCGCATGAGGGAGATCCATTAACACAAATAAATCCGCCTACTTTATAATCATCATCTAGGTATAATTTATAACGGTTAATAAGTTCTTGAGCTCTTTGGTTGCAAATTTTTCTATATTGTTCGTTATTATAAGGTGTTTTTCCACAAGCATTTCTTTTTAGGTCTTCATATGTAACTTCAGGGCATTCAACAACAGAGAAACCAAATCCGTTTTTGGTAAGAGTTTCTACTATTTCTGAAACAGGTCCCTGACCCTTCATATTTCCAACACCATATGCTCGAAGATTTTGGTTTAATAGGCATTCACTAATAAAAAAAACTTTTTTTGATCTTAATGTTTCCATTTTTTTCCTAATTATTTTGAGTTTTTATGATTATTATTCTGAGTTACTTTCATTTATTGTTTCTAAATGATTCATTTCGTTTAGGAAACTTTCTATATATTCATAAACAAAATGGGTTTTTTGTTCAAAATATTTTCTTATTGTTTTAGGGTTAGCTCTAGAAAATGTTCCCCCAAGCATACATTCACCCTCCAAACTTTTTGTTGATAAATTATATCGAAGTAATAAGTTTTTTACATGTTTGAATTCGGTATTGGGAAATTGTTCTTGAAATTTAGGTATTTTTATTTCACATAAATCTAGATTGCTTTGAGCTCCGTTATCAAAAGTAAGGAGATGAATGGTATCATAACCTCTAGTTGCAAACATGCCCACAAGAGCACTAGAATCTAAACCTCCAGAATAAAGTATTATTACTTCTTTATTGGATGCATCAATAATATTATGGGAAAAAATGGTAAATATAGAAAATAATAATATGAATAATTTTTGTTTAATTGCTTGTTATTTAGTCAAGGTTGTTCCTTTATATAAGAAAAAGTTAGATATAAAATATGGGAAAAAATAAGACTAAAATCCTATCATATAAAGAATAAAAATAAAGTACTTTTTGTTTTAGCTTTGTTTTTTTATTCCGAAATTACATAAAAAAGAATAGCAAGAAAATGGCATAGGCTTGCAGCCATTACAAAGAAGTGCCAAACCACATGCATGAATTTTATGTGTTTTAATTTATAAAATATTGTTCCGATGGTATAAAACAAACCACCAGCAGAGAGCCACATCAGTCCAGAAAAACAAAAATTATTTATTAATGGTTTTGCAGCAACAACAACCATCCATCCCATAATCAAGTAAATAGCAACAGAAGCATTTTTAAATTTTGGAATTGGAATGACTTTTAAAGTTAAGCCTATAAGAGTCAGGCCCCATAACACTGCAAACAAACTCCATCCCCAAACACCTTGCAAAGTAATTAAACAAAATGGAGTATAGGTTCCTGCAATTAGTAAAAATATTGACGAGTGATCAAGTACCCTTAAGATTCGTTTTGCTTTTTCGTGTTTTATACTGTGGTATAGCGTTGAAGCTAAATATAAAATAATAAGACTTGTGCCATATATACTTGAACTTACTATGTATCGAGTTTTGCCTAATAAGGCAGATTTGTTAACCAAAAAAACAAGTCCTATAATGCTTAAAATTGCAGCGATTCCGTGGGATATTCCATTAAAGATTTCTTCTAAAATTGTTTGTTTTCGCATTAAAACTCCTATAAAAGCTAACATATCTAGATTTATTCTAAATTTTTTTTGAAAAAAATCTATTGAATTGGTAAAAATGAGTTTTTTGTTTTGTTTTAAATTGACTATTTG
>CAZFDQ010000014.1:0-2279 GCA_964518205.1 uncultured Pseudomonadota bacterium
GGGCTGATTTAAGAAATGCCAATCTGAGTGGGGCCGATTTGACTGGGGCCATATTGCTTCTGGCCGATTTAAGAGGCGCCAATCTGAGTGAGGCCGATTTGAGTAGGGCCAATTTGAATGGGGCCAAGTTGACTGGGGCCAATTTGCTAAATGCCACTTTGACTGGGGCTGATTTAAGAAATGCCAATTTGACTGGGGCCTTTTTTCGTGGGGCCATCCAATAACTCTAGATAAAAGGACAAAAAAACGAAAAAAGAATAGACAAAATAAAATAGATGATTAGAGTTTTAATTTTTATTTTAAAACTTGGTCTAATTTTCCACAAAGCATAAGCGTTTGTGGCTATTATTGTAAAACTTAAAAGGCGAACCAATACAATGCCAAGCAAGGTAAAAATTGGCGTTGTAAAGTTTTTTGAGATAATAAAAGTATAGAATAAAGAGAACTCAAGAAGCTTGAAAATAAACAAGCGTCCCGAGTTCTCTTCTACAATATAAAATTGCTCGTAGGACATAAAAAAATATTCCATAAATGTTATTAGCAAAAATACAAGCGCTAATGCTATTGCGGATTCGGGCACATTTTCTGCTCCATAAAAATTGAATACTTTTTTGTAGTTGAGAACCAAGAATATTATCAATGGATATATAACTTTATTTAACTTTTCGAACAAAAGTTTAAATGCATTTTGTTTGACTTTAAGAGTTGTTGTCTTTAGTTTGGCCAAGAGCCCTGCGCCGGAGAAAAAGATAGTAACTTTCATCATATTTTTTATTGATTCTGCAATGTGGTTAGCTAAATTAAAAATTCCGGCTTCAATTAAACCAAAAGATGTTGCAAAAAATGGTGTTAAAAAGTTCCCTGTAAAAAATTGTTTACTTACATGAATAGAGTGATTATAAAAGCGGGTTTTAAATACTCTTTTCCAAAAGTTTGGTGGTATTGTTTGAGGTTCATCAGGTAATGTTTTGTAAAATTTTTTAATCATGAATACAAAGATTGTTGTACCAACTAAAGAGTCTATAAGGTATGGAATAAATATTAGATTTTGTTGCATTTGTACACCAAAAACAAGATGTGCTGTCCATATAAAAGTGAAATAGATTAACATTATTATTGTTTCAATAATCACTGTAGGACGACTTATAAAGTTAGTGTGTAAAAAACGTCTGAAAAATATTCGAATACTTTCGGTAACAATTATTGCAGGAATTAAAAACATGAATGGAGAATGCTCATTATACATAAAGCTTTTAGAATAAAGGGTTGTAGCAATTGCCGCCCCTAGAAATATTAATATAAATTGAGGCAAAAAATATTTTTTTAAAAAAATATTTTTAAAATTTTTTTTATTTTTAATGAATGTTTCTAAAAATGGAGGGAGGCTATAACCAAGGCCAAATTCTGCCACGTAAACAGATAGATAAATTATTGAAAATATGCTACCCATAAGGCCATATAATGGCGTGGCCATAGTTTTTAAAAGAAAAATTTGGTGTAAAATTTTTAGTGATTCATAAGAAGCACTTCCAAAAATATTCCATCTAAAACTGGATGAAAATTCTTTTATTGTTGTATTGTTATTTGTTGTTGTTTCCATTATTCGTTTTCATAATGTTTTTACAAAATAGATAGATCCTGAAACAAGTTCAGGATGATATTACTTATTGTTTGTCATACCGAATACAATGTTGTCATCCTGAACTTGTTTCAGGATCCATTTCCAACGTTTAAAGCTACGTTTTTAGTATACATTCAACATAGTTGGTTGTAAAAAAAACTAAACAAAAATTTTCTGGTATAAAACCATTATTTTGCATAAAAACTTTTCTTAGAATTTAAATTTGTTTTTAGGGTTTCAATTTGACGATTGGATGCTGTTTTTGAGATGGTGGTTTTTTGTAATTTTTCTAATGCTTAATTTTTTCACATTATAGGCGAAAAAATCACAAATTGTTATTTGGTTGCCAATCTGGATAGTTTGCCAATTTGGTTATTTTGCTTTTTAGGTGTGTATTTTAATCCCACCTCCAAAAAAATAAAAAAACAAGTCTTGACTTTTAAAAGGCCCTAGAAAAAGGCTTTGTTTGTCTTTTTTATATAAATTCTTACTTTTCTTCTGTCATTTGTATTATTATAAAGTTGGATATAGAAGTGAATGAGGGACGAGGGGGGCGAAAAAAGGGTTTGCAGGCCTTTGGCTTTTGCAAACCTTTTTTCTTTATCAACTATTTCGACAGCGTTCTGCAAAACTTTGACGGATTAGGATTTAAAAGAGC
>CAZFDQ010000015.1:0-3645 GCA_964518205.1 uncultured Pseudomonadota bacterium
AAAGATAAAAAAAATATAAAAATAATAGCGATAGTTTTAGGCGCTGTTCTATTGGTAGTGGTGGCTTGCGTCTTTTTATTCACTTCTTTTGGGAGAAATCTTTTCTTTACGGGCAAGGCTGAGAGTGCGTTGTCTTCCGGCAAGCTTGAGATAACAACGAGAGGAGAAATAAATGATTACTTCGTTTTTGTCTCGGCCGATGAAGCGGCGGAGCTGCGCGCTGAATCTGTGAAGCGAGGCGAAAACAAAATTCTTTTCCCTCAGATAGATATAGATTTAGGCAATGGCGACTCTCTCATTGTGAAAGAGGTTAATAGTGAGATAGAGGGCGCACCCTTCAGGTTTATAACTATCAAAGGACTACCTTCAGGGGTGAAGATATATTCTTCGACAGGAGGAAATATTAGAGGAGATGTTGTATCAAGCGGATCGTCTCTTTATGCTTGGGTTAAAGAGGTGTGGGAAGAAGAAAACAATGTTGATGTGATGCTCACATATATTTCGGCAATTGATTTGGGGGTAGAGAAAAATACAGTTTTTAGCCGGGATATGGACGAAGTTTATTCTGATATTGATTTAGGGGAGCAGTTTGCCAACTTACTAACAGATAGTCCGCTTCCTTCGGAGATAATTTCGGGTGGAGTTCAAATAGCAGTTGCCGTAGCCGGCGGTGATGGTAGTTATACTAAATTTAATCTTAAGGATGTTTTAACCTATAGAGGTAAAATAGTAATGATAGAAAAATAGTTTTTAAAAAGAATAATTAAAAAAATAAAAAACCCGTGTTGTACGGGTTTTTTTTGATGGTTTATCTTATTTGCGGAATAATCTTAATGATCGTTAAAAATTGAAAAAGAGAGGGTATATATGGTTGGAGCACATAAACCAAGAAAAGAGATCGATTGGCTTAAGACTTTAGTTGGCAAGGTTTCTCCGGAAATAACTTTATTAGGAGAAAAGATATCTATTTTAAGTAATCAGATTAGCGAATTAAGAATAAAAGCTGACCAGAAAGCGAATGAATTCAAAAAATTATACGAGGAGGCAAAAGAGGCGTATGAAAATGGAGATAAGGAAGAGGCTAAAAATATTGCAGAGAGAGGCTATAGTAAGGAATTTGATTGTAGGTATTTAAACTCACAGATAAAATCCTTTTGCTATGAACATAAGAGATTATGTCGATTTCATAAGGCAGCAATTGTTTTCGCGAAATCAGCACGCTTGAATATAAGGCTTCTTTCTGAAAACGCCAAAAAGATTGATGCCATATTTATTAGTGGTTTTAAGGAGAATTTTTTGTTAGGGAGGCGCTGAATAAACTTCCATTATCCATAGCTAATAAAATATGTTCAATTAAAGGAATGCATAGGGGAGCGATTATAAAAGTTTTTTCTGGGTCCGAGCGCGTTGGGAGGATTAAATTTCTAAGAGAAAAATATAATATTTATTGCGCCGAAGCTCCAATGTTTGAGTTGGAAGAAAATAGAAAAGAGTTTCTTTGGAATAACTTTTTTCATGAGACAGGACATGTTTTATGGAGAGGAATTATAAAGGAAGATGATAGGAACAGGTGGGAGAATATATATACGAATAATCCAGAATGGATCCCAAGCGAATATGCAAAGAAATCGACAAAGCCGGAGGAAGATTTTTGCGAGACATTTATGCTTTTAATGCTAGGTAAAAAGATTAGGGGAAAACGTAAAGATTTAATAGAAAATATTATTGATAATAATATGATAAATTCTATTATTCCTATAAAGATGGGTTTGCAATTGCCGGATGATTTAGAATTTTTAGATAACGCGTAGATAACGCACATATTGCCGGGTACTTGATTATCCGGCTTTTTTATTGCTTAATTTTTATAAATGCCGATATTAAAAGTAAAAATAGGCGCTCGGTATGAAGATTACGATGGTAGGTCACCAGCTTTAGTTATTGGCACCCTTGTTTATGACGGCAAGGATATTAAGGTTTTTACGAAAAATAAGGAGATAGAAAAAAATATAAAAAAGGCTATTGCATCCTATCCGGAAAAGTTAAAGAAAAGATTTCCGCTTAAAAAAGGAGAGCTTGATTATAGCGATTTAGGTTCTACGGATTTATATCTTACTTTTCACGCAAGTGGTAATTTTAGAATTATTATAAATAATAATAAGGTTTTTATTAGTGATGCGCCTGAGCTTTCTTTATTCAGGGAAAATGAAAATTCTGAAGTTAAAGTTGTATGTAATTGGGCAAAGAACGATCCATACGAGGGGGTATTTGCACATTTAAGGCAAAAAGCTCTTTTTGTGTTTGACTTACTTTTGCTTGAAGAAAAAGAGGAGTGGACAAGGTTGAACAAAAAATATCCGATAAGGAGAAAAAGACGTGATTTTTTGATAGATAATGGCCGGGAAAACAAATTACATTGGGGAGAATATTTATATAATCCTACGATTTCTTCGTATAATTTAGAGTATGTGTATAGTCCAAGCCTTAGAGAAGAGACTATTAATAGGGATAGTTTTGTATATGAATTTGTATGGGCGGAAATACTTGGAAATATAAGTGATAATTATAAAGTTATTTCCGATAAAGAGGATTTTTTCAAGCAAGTTCTTTTGAGATTATGGAAGGATGATTATATATGGATAGTTTCGGAAAGAAGTAAATTAATTTGATTTTGTTATAAAAAAGTGGCATTCTACGGATAGATTTGTATTAAAAATTTGAAAAAGGAAAGGGAGTGTTTGTTATGACTAATCGGTTACTTGTGATAATTTCTGTCTTGCTTTTTGCCATACTTGCCAGCATATGGGTTTTATCTTTTGTTGATTTCAGGGATAATCAGGCTGAAGAAATAAAAGAAAGCCAGGTTCAGAACGAAACGGTTGAGGAGAGCCAAGAAGTCACGGAAGAAACTCAAGCTCAAACAGAAACAACTAAAGAGGAGGCTCAAGAGAGTAAGACTAAAGAGAGCCAACCAGAGAAGGAGACACAAGCCGAAACTGAAGAAGTAAAAGAAGAAATTCAGGCTGAAGAGTGGGTAAAGATATCTTTATCTATATTTTCCGATCCTGTGCTAGTAAAACCGGAAATTAGGGATGGTTTTGTTGTTGGTCTAAAAGTTCAGGTTAAAGAAGGGGTCGCAATTATTTCTCCGGCGGATTGCTGGCATTTTCGTTCGGGAGAGAATGAATTAGAGGGAGTAGTGTTTTTAAAAGATGAGGAAGCAGGACAAAACCAGGACCCGATGTTAAAAGTGCTTTTTATTAAAAATGGGGCGAAATATTATTCCCAGTATGGAGAATTTCCTTCGGGTAATCAGGTGGTAAAGATGCTAATTGACAGCGAAGTAAGCGTGAGAGTAAGGAACGCAGTAGTGAAAAAATCTTCGGTTGAATCTTGGTATAAGGAGGCTTTAGAAGTTTGCGCTATAACAGAATAATGGTCTTATTTTAAATATCCTTCGCTTTTTTGGCGGGGGATTTTATTTTATAAATTTTTAACTAATTCTTTTCTTTATGGTTTTGTATAATCTAAATAATGAATAGCACTAAAAAGTTTCTAGACTTTTGTTTGAGTAGTCTTAATTTTTTAAAAACTGGTAAATCAATACAGGAAATAGCTCTCATGATATCAAGCGCGGGAATTGGT
>CAZFDQ010000016.1:0-1885 GCA_964518205.1 uncultured Pseudomonadota bacterium
ATTCATTTTTTCATTTTGATTCATAAAAAACCGCAGAACCCATTAACAATTTTTTAAAATCTTTACAAAGATACAATATTTTTTTATTAAAAAACAACAATTCAGCATATTTTTTTAGTTTTTTTTTATTTTTCTATTAAAATATAGGATTTCAGCGAGTTTTAAAGGATAAATAATTTTAAAACTTTTCGTGCAAATTTTTGATAAAGGAGTTATTAACAATGGATTGTTATAATTTTTTTTGATAATATAAAAGATGGATTTATAATTTATAGAACTTTCGGCAAAAAAATTATGAAAAATTCATTAAAAAAAAAACAAAAATGCCGAGAAAGAATAGTTTCTTTTGAAGGCAAACAACTTGTAGTTAAGTTAGCTACAGGCATTTCAAAACATTTTCCAACATTTTTTGAAGACATTGACAATCTGCCCGATTTTAGAAAATTCCATTATTATCAGGTTAAAGATGTAGTGTTTTCTGCTGTCAGCATGTTTTTATTTAAAAATGGAAGCAGAAATAAAGCTAATAATAATCGCATTGGAAACACATTTAGCAGAAATTTCAAAAAAGTATTTGGGACTGAACTCCCACATGGCGACACTGTTTGCAGGTTTATGTCAAATTGTTCAGAAGATGAGTTGGAAACAATCAAAAAACAGATGGTTGGCTTTATTATTAAAAAAAAACATTGCGTAAATTTTTATTAAATAATCGTTATGTTATAGCAATTGATGGGACAAGAGTACATACATTTGATAAAGAACCTTTTAAAGGATGTCAAAAAACGGTACACAAAAGTGGAAAAATAACATGGAGTGTAAATGTTTTAGAAGCCAAAATAATATGTGAAAATGGTTTTTCTCTTTCAATAGCAACACAATGGCAAGAAAATGAAGCTGATTATGATAAACAAGATTGTGAGTTAAAAGCATTTGTAAAGATAACAGAAAAAATAAAAAAGTTTTTCCCACGATTGCCTATATGTATTCTAGCAGACGGGCTATATCCAAATGATACAGTTTTGTCTATATGTAAAAAATACAACTGGAATTATATTATTACACTTAAAGGTGGAAATCTAAAATCAGTTCAAAAGCAAATAGATACCGCTGTTAATGATAAAACATTTGAAGGAGCAGGAAAAGAAAAGGTAAAATCAAAAAACAAAATTATTTGTGATGAGATTATGTTTATTAATGATTTGGACTACAAAACACATAAAATTAACTATTTAAACTGCCTTGAAACAGAAACAAATAAAAAGACAGGAGAAATAAAAGAAACCAATTTTGCTTATATAACAAACATTGAACTAAGCAAAGAGAATATTTATCAAATATCACAATTTGCCAGATGGCGTTGGAAAATAGAAAATGAAGGATTTAATGTTCAAAAAAACAATGGATATAATCTATCGCATAAATATGTAAGAAAAAACTTTACTGCAATCAAAAATTATTATCAATGTTTGCAAATAGCACATCTAATCAACCAAATGCTTGATAAAACCAAAGAAATCAAAGAGTATATGCAAATAAAAATCACTGTTAAATATTTATGGGAACGTATGCTTGCTTCTATGCTTGAAGTTGATTTAAATGAAAATGAAATAATTGAAAGCAAAAAAATAAAAACACATTCATTATATTGATTTTGTTTTTAGTTGCGTCATGAAAGCAACATGAGGACACCCGCTCAATAATTCGGGTTAATCAATTAAAAAATAAAGGAGGTACAATATAAAAAAAAATTTATGTGAAAAAAATTTACGAAGAAATTCGTAATGGTATTGTTATGCCTAATAATAAAACATATTTTTTTTTAGAAAAGAAAAAAAATTATGCGGAATTGTTGGGGAAAATTTTAATTTATTTAATTTATTTT
>CAZFDQ010000017.1:0-6277 GCA_964518205.1 uncultured Pseudomonadota bacterium
ATGCTTTCTTACATTTTAAACATTTATATTTTCCTAAATTATGTTTTTTTGCTAGATGATACAAAAAATTTATTTCTTTAGAAAAAGTTTGACCACACATTTTACATTTAAAAAGATCAACTCCTAAATGATACTCTCTAATATGATAAGTAAGCGAATCATATTTCAGCTTCTTACCACAATCTGGCCAAAGGCACTTACCCTCTTTATTTCGCCCATTTCTTGAATGCTGTATATGTCTATGCAAAATATGCAAGTGCAACTCTTCAATTGAAGCAAATCCTGTTTTATCAACACAAGCCGGATGCTGACAATAAAAACAACCCCCCAATTGGCTATATTCTTGATGGTGAAAGTGTATTACATGGCCTTTTAACATATGATAATCTTCAAAAATTAAGTTTAAACACTTAGGGTGTTTGCATTTATAAATTTTATTTTTTATTGTTGTATGATCTTTAATTAGATGTTTAGATAAAACATCTAAAGAAATGCATGCATATGGACAATTCGGATATAAACACTTTAAATATTCATCTAATGCAACATCTTCTTTATCTTCAGATTCTTCGCATAAATTCTCATCTTCTTCTTCAAGAATATCTCCTTTAAAATATCCTTGCAATTCATCAATTTTTTGATCTGGGTCTAAATCAACAACTAAATCTTTATCATCTGGTTGTTCAAAAATAAAATCTTGGAAAACATGACATTTAACGGGAAATTCAACAAAATTGTTAAAATCATCTATCCAACTAAAAGCACATAAATCAATTTCTTCCCCTCTTCCTTCTCTGATATATTCTTGAAATATTTCAGATTCTTCTTTAGTTAACAATCTAGCATCAATATAAATCTCGTCTTCCATTGCATTTACAACAAAAAAACAAAATAATATTCCAAATATTATTTTTCTCATATATTTATCTTTCATTTTCAACTTAAAAAGAACTAAACTTGCATAAATTATTTTAACTACAATATACTCTAGGTAATTCGCTAAAAAAAGTGCATTAAGTATAAAAAAAGGAGAAAATAAATGAAGCTTCAAATTTCTTTTGATCTTATAGATTTAAATAAAGCACTTGAAATAGCAACACAAACTGCACAATTTGCCGATGTGTTAGAAATTGGTGCACCACTAATTTATAAAGAAGGAATAAAAGCCGTTCAAAAATTTAAAGAAAAATTTCCTGATAAAACAATATTTGCAGATGTCAAAGTTGTAGACAGAGTTGAAGAAATTATAACAATGTTTGCAAAAGCAGGAGCCGACTATATTTCTATTCTAGCAGGAACAAGTAACAGTGCAATTCAAAAAGCAACACAGATTGCTCATTCATTAAAATCTAAAATAGCACTTGACCTTGTTGATGCATATTCTATGGGACAATCAGCACAAGATGCTAAAGCATTAGACATTGATTTAATTATTTTCCATGGTCCTTATGAATCAACTAAGTTAACAGATCTTGTAGATGAATGGCAACACGTTAAAGGCAACACCAAGATACCTATTTTTGTTGCCGGAGCTATTAAAAGAAGTAATATCGATCAAATTATAAATTTAAAACCAAATGGAATAATTGTAGGAAAAGCAATAACAGAAGCTGATAATCCAACACAAGAAGCTGAATATTTTAAAAATAAATAAGATAAATAAATATGAAAAAATTTACAAAATACGAAGTACAAGAGCAAGTAAAACCAATAAATATTAATGGAATTTCGGATGAACAAATTAATGATCACTGGAAACTTTATCAAGGCTATGTTGCACAAGTAAATAAATTAAATGAAGAACTTAGTAACATAGAAAAAAAAGATTCTTTGCTCTATGCTGATCGCCGCAGACGTTATGGATTTGAATATAATGGAATGGTTTTACATGAATATTATTTTGGGAATTTAATTAGTGGAGGGAAAGAACTACCAGATAGTAAGCTAAAAAAAGAAATCGAAACCACTTGGGGTTCTATTGAGGGTTGGCAACAAGATTTTATAAATACAGGAAAAACACGAGGTATTGGTTGGGCTATTTTATATATGGATCCAACAACAAACCAACTGCTAAATGTTTTCATTCAAGATCATGAATATGGACACATAGCAAGCTTTGCACCAATTCTTGTTATGGATGTTTGGGAACATGCCTACATGGTAGACCATAAAGCCGGTGGGCGAGGAGACTATATAAATGCTTTCTTTAAAAATATTAACTGGGAAATTGTAGAAAAAAGATATGAAAATCGATAAAAAAAATTGAACAATAACCTTAAATATCTTCATAAACCTCCAACAAGCGATCAACTTCATAATGCTTATTTATTCGTGCAATATCCAAAGCAGACCTCCTACCACTATCTCTCATCTTTAGATCAGCACGACACTCTAACAATTTTCTTGTAATTAAATAACATCCATTTTCAGCAGCTTTCATTAATGCTGTTTGTCCTTCACAATCTTCAATATTTTTGCGTACCTCATTATCTAATAAAAACCTTACAACTTGATGATGATTATTTTTAGCAGCTTTAATTAAAGGAGTTTGCCCCATACTTGTAGCAACATTTGGATGAGTTCGCTATCTATTATTTTTTAATAAATACCAAATAACTCTTTGATTTACTTTTTCAGCTGCAAAATGTAACGGAGTCCAACCTTCTAAATTTTTTACGATTTCTTTGCGCAGAAAGCCCTATCTACAGCTTTAGCTGTGAGTTGCCTAAGAAACATTTTTGCTAATGTAAAATCTCATAATCGTCTAGAATAATTAAAAAATGCTCATTACATGTATTTTTGTTTTACTTTTCTTCTTGGTTTTTCCTGAGCCCTTTTTCTTTTTATCTTTATATTGCATTAAATACATTTCATTCAACTCTTTTACAGTTGTTGCATCTTCTGCAGATTTATCTTCTCGATATCCCATAAATCTTGGAAACCGCAAAGCCATGCCTAAATGTTCATCTGTAGCTCCTGCTTGATGTCGCGGAGAAAGGGTAATTTCATCAGCACGAATCATACAAACCATTTCAGGAAACACCCAAACATTTGGATAAATTTCTTTTGCACACTCAACATTCTTTGGTCTATTTACCACTTTTAACTTATCGCATCGTTTTTTTAAATCTTTCCATTCATCATCTGTCAAACCCGTTCCAATTTTTGCAACTGTTTGAAAAATATCTTTTTTCTTATTAAATACACCAACAAGTAAGGCTCCTATTCCAAAAGAAGCTCGCTTTCCTCTGCCTGAATAATAGCCTAAAATGACACAATCAATTGTGTCATTTAATTCACCAGATTCTTCTCTTTTAAGTTTGACCCAATTAAAATTTCTTTTTCCCGCTTGATATACAGCATCCGGCTTTTTAACAACTAAACCCTCAAGGCCTAAAGAAACATTCTCTTTAAAATACTTTTCTAAATCTTTTGATTCTTTTATTTTTTCTTCTTCAATTGGTACTACAATCTCATGTGTTTGCATTTTTTTACTTTTAAAAAAAGAAAGCAACTCTTTTCTTCTATGCTCATGCGTTTCCTGTAATAAAGACTTTCCATTTAAAAATAAAAGATCAAAGAGGTATAATTTTAAAGGGAACTCCTTCGCCATCTCTTCAATATCATACTTTCTTTTTCTTTTTACAGTTTCTTGAAATGGCAAAAAAGTTTGTGTTTGAGCTTCATATGCAATAGCCTCACCTTCTGCAACTAAAGTTTTTACATTCAAATCCAAAACAGCTTTACGCAAATCTGGAAACATTTCAGACATGTCTTGCAAATTACGAGAAAAAAACTTAACAACCGGTTTGCTTTTTCTTTTATCAATGTGAATCTGCAATCTAAAACCATCAAGTTTTGGCTGCGCAACACATTCTCCCATTTTCTTTATAATAGCTTTTGCATCAGGCAAACGCTCTGCTGCTGCAAGACGTAATGGAATACCTGGTTCAATACTCATCTTCTCTATTGCTTTAAGCCCATCTTCTTTTAATGTTTTTATTATAAAACCAATATCAGCACAAACATTATAAGCTGTCTCTAATTCTTTTCTTATAGATTTATCTCCCACTTCCATCCAAGAAAAAGCATCTAATAGTGTCATATCAGAAAAACCCAAACGTAGCTTTCCTATAATAATTCGTACAACATACTTAGCAGAAAGAGAATCTAAATGACCTAAAAGATCCAGCAATACTTTCTCTTTTTTCTCCTGTGCACCAGTTCCTCCTATTTCTTCAAAATCATGTAATGCTTTATCTATTTTATGAATAGTTAAGTCTTCCTGATTTTTCCATTCATACTCAGCAACAACTTTGCCCAAATCACCAAACTTGGAAGCTGCAGATTTTATTGTTGACTCACTTTTATTCAAAAACTTTGCTAAAACTTTAACCATGCTTTTTTCGGCAAAGTTAAACTTTGTTCCAACATAAACAGGATTAAGATCACCTAAAGACATATAAGAAATTATTACACTTTCTGAAGGCGTTGCATATTTTAAAAGATCAGCCAAAAGCTGAGTCATTTTTAACCTACCAGACTCCTTTTCAATCACATCAAAAGCTTGAGCAACTTCAACAAATTTCATTTTCAGAATTCTCCTAACAAAAACGGAGTAATATTTATTTTTTTAATAAAGATAGAATATTATTCTTATGTCTTAATGTTATCCAAATACACAAAAATAGTAAAAAATAGAATAAAGAAAAATCAATCGGAACAAAAAAACAATAATAAAACATTGAAGATAAAAACATTGCGCTCAAAGATGCAATATCAACACGTCTAAAAACAAGCAAAATAAAAGCCCAACACAAAATAAAAAATAAAAATAATTTTATTGGAGCAAAAAAGAAAAGAATTCCTAAGGTTGTTGCAACTCCCTTTCCTCCTTTATAGCCCATAAACATAGAATATGAATTACCCAAAAGCACACATATGGCAGCAGCAAATATATAATATTTTATAAAATATTGTTTAGAAAAAATAACTAACTCCAAATCTTCAATATAAATCCAATCTATCAAAACCAATGCAAACCAAGCTTTAAAAAAATCCAACAAAAAAATTAAGAAAAAATATTTTTGCGATCCAAGAACTCTGGCAACATTTGTAGCACCAATATTACCTGATCCATGTTTAGTTACATCAATATCAAAAAAATATTTGGCGAACCAAAAGCCTGTTGGAATGGAACCAATAGTATATGCAATAACCAACCAAGCTGTAAGATTGTTCATAGAACTAAAAACCTTTATTAAAGCTTGTTAATATCTTTTATTTAGTCTTCTAAGAAAACGACAATAATTTTTTTCTAATCACAGTATGATAACCAGAAAAAACCAAAGCTTTTTTATAAAAAACATAAAACGCATATATTAAAAAAGCCGTTCACTTGAAATAAGAGAACGGCTAAATTTTATAAATGGCCATATCAAACGACCGGCCCGCCATAGCCTTGACGACAGCGGAAGCCTTTCAGTCTCCAAAACTTTAGCATAGAAGAAGGCGTAAGTTGGTAGCGACGCAGGGACTTGAACCCCGGACCTACGGATTATGATTCCGCCGCTCTAACCAGCTGAGCTACGTCGCCAACCAAATTTTATTACATTTTAATTTGTTTAACTTTGGAGTTATCCAATACAAATTCAAAGATAGATCTGAGGAAATAAACACCAGATAGTATTGTAGCTATTATACCAATCATTAAGGTAACTGCAAAGCCTTTTATTGCAGGACCACCAAATTTAAACAAAACAAAGCCAGTTAAAAAAGTTGTTATATTAGAATCTAAAATCACAACCATGGCCCCGCTAAAGCCATCATGTAGCGCTTTCCTAAAGGTTGCGCCTGAATGAAGCTCTTCTTTTATTCTTTCATAAATCAAAATAGAAGCATCAATGGCCATACCTATTGTTAAAACCATACCAGCAATACCAGGCAATGTTAACGCAGATTCAAAGTATGAAAGGAACAGCAATACTAAAAATAGGTTAAAAAATAATGCTAAAATTGCAAAAAAACCTGCTACTTTATAGTAAAGTAAACTAAAAATAAATAATAATGCAAGTGCAATCAAACAAGAAAAAAGGCCTTTATTAATTGAATCTTGACCTAATGATGCACCAACACGTGTTTCTTGTTCAAATTTTAATGGAGCAATCAAAGCACCTGATCTTAAAACTAATGCCAAATCTCTTGCTTCATCTGCAGATCCAATTCCTGTAATTCGCCCAGAACCCCCAATAGCACTTTCAATTCGAGGAGCTGAGAA
>CAZFDQ010000018.1:0-3351 GCA_964518205.1 uncultured Pseudomonadota bacterium
TCTATTGGAGAATATAAAGTTATTTCTTTTCCAACAAAGTTGAACCCAACACCAGGAGCTATATTTCCTGTGGATTTATCGTGAGGATAAAAAGCTTTACTCCACAACTCATCGCTTACAACAAGCTGTAAAGGATTAACTGCTTCTACCGGCTGTGTCGGCTGAACTTCAGGTTCTGCTTCTGTAGACTTTGGAATAACAACAAAGTTGCTTTCTTGTACCGGTTCGTTTTCAGGAGCGGCATTTTCTGAAACAACAGTTTCAGCTGGCTCCTTTGGAACAACAACATTAACTTGCTGAACTTCGGGTTTGTTCTCCACTGCCGGCTTAGCGGGCTGTACAGCTTGCCTATTAAGCATGCTTCCGCCGCAACTGATCGCAGCGATTATAAGAGTCAAAGCAATAGCTGCAAACAACCACCTTCTGACAATCGCCTTTCTCCGCTGAGGTAATGCTTCCTCTTTCTTTAAAGGGTAATCCACAACCTTAGATGTTGATGATTTTGTCTTTTCCGCCTTCTTCCAAGAAGCATCTTCAGAAAAATTATTCTTTTTGGCATCTGACATTTCAGACACCTCCTTTCATTCAAATATTTTTTTGTAAAGCTGTCCCTAAGGACATTTTCTCTATACCATAAAGCAGTAGATTAGTCAAAAAATCTATATCTTAACTTCTTTTAATTCCTTTATAGAAACTTGCCCTCTTTCAATAGAAGAAATTAAATTTTTAAACTTATTTTTAGAAACAACATCCTCATCCATTTCCTTCCACCATTCTTTCTTATATTGCTCGTCCAGCCATTCAACCGCATAGTCATAATTTATTTTTTTTAAAAAACTTCTTTGCCTTAAATATGCATTCTTTTCCGCTCTCTCACCAAAATACTCATTACCTGAAAAACTCTGCGCAATATGATGCGCTTCATGTATCAATAAAGAAGCAATATAAGGAACATCACAGTCCTTGTCTTCAAATAATTCATAACCGGAAACCCAAGCCCTCTTCTCAATATCTAAATAATTATAGACAGCAACATCCGGTAAAACTATTATTTTCTTTAAATTTTTATTCACTCTTTTAAACTCAATTTTATCCCAGTATTTCAGCGCCTCCAAAGCCCTCTTTATATTTTTAATTATTTCTTTAGAAAAAGAAATAATTTTAATATCACCAATTTTCTTCAAATAAAAAATATTATTCATTGTCAATTAATTTTATAAAAAATAAGGAGTTGCATGCAACACGCAACTCCTAACTAAAAGCATTACTTAGGACGCCTTCCACCCTTAGGCGTTGGCCTATTAGGTCCCCGTGGAGATCCTGCAGGCCCATGAGGAGTTCCTTTATCTCCCACGCCTAACACCTCCTTTCATTCAAATATTTTTTTGTAAAGCTGTCCCTAAGGACATTTTCTCTATACCATAAATTCATCCACGGGTCAAATAAAAAGACTACTTTCCCCTAAACTCCCTAATAATATTTGGATAACTCCGTATATCAGCTTCAATATCACTAAAACCCAATTCAACAACCATATCTCTTAACTTTTCTTCAGTTTGAGCCTCAAGCTCAATAAATCTTTTATCAATTTCTTTAATATAATCTAACTCCGCAGCACAATCATCTTTTATATAATGAATCCTCTTCTTTGAATATTTTAAATCTGGAATTAAATCAATCATCCGAAGCATATCCTGAAAATCCTCCAAAGAACCTTCTATAACGCACTCCTTTTCAAAATTAGTTTTAAACTGACCACCAATATTCTTTTTTATAGTAAAAACCGTTTTATCCCCAACGGTCTTTGTTCTTATTGTTATTTTATTATCTTTCCACTTTCCTTCAGGAGAATCATAATAAACTACTTCCTCTTCAAATTCTTTATATTTTAAAAAGTCAGCTTCTTTAAGCTTTTTTTCGATATCATCAAAAGATGAAACGTGAAATTTCACTTCAACTTCTTTCATTAAAAATAAGATTTACTTATCATAATCTCCAAACAACATATGAAGCTTCATCGATAATCCCTTTTTTGCTCTCCATTCCGTAAAAAGAGTATCGCACGGTTTAATTAGAGACTTAGAAAGATCAAAGCCAATATCAATGGCTGTTTTTTTAACAATATCCTCCTTCCCTTCTATCTCCACAAAGGTAGCAAAAGGATACTCATCTACCTCTATCTTAACCCCATTATAATTAAAACTCGTCCTGTATTTCTCATATGAAGTAGTCCTATGAAAACCCATCGCCTTAAGAAGCTCTTCTCCTACTTGCTAGCTATCTATATTTGTCTCCCATTCTATCTCCTTTTTAACCGTCTCTAAAGGAAGTGGCAACTTGTATGAAAGAGTTACATCATCCCCATTTTGACGAAGGCGAATCCTGCCATTTGTCTTTTGCATTAACTTTTCATTGTTATCAAACATAACCGTTTTTTGATACATGCGGATTGGATTAGCTTTAAACCTCCCTAAGAAATCATTTACAGACTCCTCAAGAACAAATTTCAACTCAATTTCTATACCGTTATTATTCATATTTATTAAAAGATTACCTTGGTTTGATGTCATAAACAAGCATATTAGTCAAAATTAAATTATTAATATATCCTTTAAGACAATGGATCTGTTAATTTGCATAATTCTTCTGGCTATAATAATTCCTGCCGTTTACGCCTCAATTATCGGCGCCCCTACCCTGTCATCAGTTGGACCGCATATTAAAAAAGCCCTGAAAGAAGCGGGTGTTAAAAATAAAACCATATTCTATGAGCTCGGAACAGGCACGGGAAAAGTATCAGTAGAAGCATTGGAAATGGGAGCAGAAATAACTGGATATGAACTATCTCCATTATTTTATTTAATAAGTTTTATAAGACTAAAAATAATAAAAAAGCCTTTTAAGCTAAAATTTAAAAATTTTTTAAAAGAAGATATATCCGATGCAGAAATTATTTATTTTTTCCTAATGCCTAAAAGCATCGAAAAAATTAAAAACAAATTAGTCACCGAATTAAAACCCAATACTAAAATAATTTCTTACGCATTTCCCATAAAAGAATGGGTGCCTATACAAAAAATAGAATATCGAAAAAAACCGACAATATACATATATGAAATAAAAAGCCGTTAAAAACGGCTTTTTAGAAGCTACTTTTTTCTCTTAAAGGGAATCAGTTAAAATATTTTTCATATTCGGTCTCTATTTTATCAACAAACTCTTTCCAATCAGCCTTGATATCTCCTTTATATGCCTTTTCTGAAACCTCTAAATCCAAAGCCACTTCAATTATATCTTTAATCTCCTTGGATCCGCTCTTCCATAGTCCAAGACCAATTCCCGCGCTTGATA
>CAZFDQ010000019.1:0-1541 GCA_964518205.1 uncultured Pseudomonadota bacterium
CTGATTTGCAGAAATTGTTTGATTATTTTGTGAGAAATAGTCTTCGTCTTTTTTATCCTGAAGACAGATCCGTAAACAGAGTTAAGGAGTCCATTTATAAATTCTTCGAAAAAGAGCTAAAAATGGATTATTCAGAAAAGTGGGAAGAAATTGTAAAAATAGTTTTGGGTGATGATAATCCACAGCGCTTTTTAAATGTTCTAGATAAAGCACAAATTGAGTATAAAAATGAAACCGAAATAAGAGAGGGAGAGCTTGCTAAATTAGACAATTGGAATGTTCCCGAAGTTTTATCTTTTGGCAGTGATTATGCAGAGGAAGCAAAGGACAAGTCAGCGATGAAGCCGTTCTATGTAAAATATTTATCTGAACTGGAAAAATCTTTTGCAGAATTTTTGGATAATTCAGGAAAGGTTGAATGGTGGTTTAAAAACGGAGACAGAGACGCGACATTTTTTGCCGTGTCGTATGATGAGGACAAAACGCCGTTTTATGTTGATTTTGTAGTCAAATTTAAAGATGGAAGAATTGGTTTATTTGATCCGCACGGGACACAATTTTCTGACTTTGGACCAAAGTCTGATGGATTGCAAAAATATATTATGGAAGAAAATAAAAAAGGTAAAAAACTGCTTGGCGGATTAGTTGCTAACACAGGGACAACAACAAAAAACGGTCGATGGGTTTATTTTACCGATAGCGGTGCTAAGTTCAAAAAAGGAGAATTTGGTAATTGGACAGATTTGGAATTTTAATTTAGGTGGCGCGCCAGTTTTCAACTGGCACGAAATTCGGAAGCGAAAAAACTATGAAAGATAAAAATAATTTACAAATTATTCCGGGCGTAGGTAAAAGCATTGCCGAGGATTTGCGAAATATTGGCGTTCAAACAGTGGCGGATTTGAAAGGCAAGGATCCGGAAAAACTTTTTGAAATGTCTAATCGTTTTGAGGGCAAAATTCAAGACAGGTGTTTGCTCTATGTTTATCGCGAAGCAGTCTATTTTGCCGAACATAAAAATCCCAATCCCGAAAAACTGAAATGGTGGAATTGGAAAGACAAAAATGCTAAAATTAAATCGTCTAATAATTAACAATAACCAAATAAATCTATGCAAAAATTTTGTCAGGCATGCGGAATGCCATTAACTAAAAAAGAAGATTTCGCCGGTGGAGACGAGAATTCTAATTTTTGTCACTTTTGTGTTAACGCCGATGGCAGTGTCAAAACTTGCGAAGAGATTTTTGAGGGTGGAGTGCAGTATTTTATGAGCCATGTCGGGAGTGATCGGAAAATGGCAGAAAAAATAACCAGAAAAAATATGAGTGGACAACCTTACTGGCAAGGTAAAGATTGTGCAATTTTGAAGGGCGAAATGGCGACCGACGAAGAATTTGCCGAGGTTATGAAGAAATTAGGTTAAACAGAAATTTTGAATTTTGGGTGGCGCGCCAGTTTTCAACTGGCACGAAATTCGGAAGCGAAAAAGGAAAGGTTCAAAAACCCGCCCGCATTCCTCCCCAGACCCCTCCTGCGGGCGG
>CAZFDQ010000020.1:0-5915 GCA_964518205.1 uncultured Pseudomonadota bacterium
AAAACCTTTGGTAAAATTGATTTCTAGCTATTATAATTAAATAATTAATTTTGGTATTAAAATCGGGAGTTAAACAAATGGCCAAAATAACAATGGAACTGATAAAAGAATTAAGAGAAAAAACACAAGTTGGAATGATGGACTGCAAAAAAGCATTATATGAGGCTGAAGGTGACATTGAAAAAGCCATAGAACTTTTAAGAAAAAAAGGTGCTGCCGTTGCTCAAAAAAGAGCTGGAAATGCTACTGACAATGGTCATGTTGAAAGTTGCCTATCTGACGACAATAAAAAAGGTGTTTTATTAAAAGTTTCTTGCGAAACAGACTTTTCTGCAAACACTGTAGCATTAAAAGATTTCACAAAAGATGTTTGTAATATTGTTCATGAAAAAGATCCTAACAGTGTAGAAGAATTGTTGGAACAAAAATCCACAACAGAAGAAGGTACACTTAAAGATCATCTAGATGAATTAATTGCAAAGATTGGTGAAAACATAAAAATTGAAGAATTTGCACGCTACCAAGTTGAAGGTGCTGGTCTTGTAAATGCATACGTCCACCCAGGAGCAAATCTTGGTGTATTGGTTATGCTTGCAACAGATAAAGATATTGGCGAACACAAAGAAAAACTTACAAATCTTGCAAAAGATATCTGTATGCAAATTGTTGTTACAAAACCATTATGCATTGAATCCTCTTTACTTGATAAAGAAACATTAGATAAAGAACGCTTAATCATTAAAGAACAATTAGTTGCTTCTGGTAAACCAGAAAATATGATTGAAAAAATCATGGAAGGTAAGCTTAAAAAGTATTATGAGGAAGTTTGCCTTGTTAATCAAAAATATATTAAAAATGATAAGATAACAGTTCAACAACATATCGATGAAATAGCAAAAGAAACTGGATTGAAAATTAGTGTAACAGATTTTGTACGATTCATGATTGGTAAAGAATAGAATTTTAATTAATAATATTGGATCCTGCAAACGAGTTCAGGATGATGACATTGCATATTTAGGATGTGTAAATAAATAAGTGTTGTCATCCTGAACTCGTTTCAAGATCCATTCAAAAAAACAACCCTCTATGGAAACAATTCTTATAAAGCTTAGTGGTGAAGTATTTAACTCAGACAAAACTTTTCTACAAAACCTCACCAAACAAATAAAAGAACTAAAAAAACAATACCAAATCAGTATAGTTCTTGGAGGTGGAAACATCTGGCGAGGAGAGGAACAAAGAAAACGCTTCGACTTAAGACCTCCTGTTTCTCATACCGCTGGCATGCTTGCAACAATTATAAATGGACTCGTTTTGCAAGATATTTTTCAAAATAATAATATTGATACAAAATTATTAAGCGCACTTGACTGCAAGCAAGTTGCTGATAAAATTCAACAAAGCAAAATTGATTGTTCCTTGAAACAAAACAAAGTAATAATTTTTGCAGGAGGCACCGGTAATCCATTTTTTACAACAGATACTAATGCAGTTTTAAGAGCATTACAAATTGGCGCAAGCCAGGTTTGGAAAGGAACAAAGGTTGGAGGCGTTTATAGTAGCGATCCAAAACAAAATAAAGACGCAACACATTTTAAAAAATTGACATACAATGAGGTGATAGAAAAAGAACTCGGTGTTATGGATTTAACAGCAGTAACATTAGCAAATCAACACAATTTAAAAATTAGAGTTTTTAATTTGTTTGAACCAAACGCCTTGATTATAGCAAGTAACGATAAAAACTTTGGCAGTTGGATTGAGTAATTTATCTAAAGGAAAATTATGGAACCAGTAATTTTTGCAGAAGGCAATAGCAAGAATTTTGAAGATATTGTAAATCGTGAAATGGAAAAACCAATCAAACATTTTGAACATGAACTGGCAACAATCAGAACAGGAAGAGCAAGCACAAAACTTGTTGAAGATTTAAAGGTTGAATGTTATGGCCAAATGATGACATTAAAAGAACTTGCAACTCTTTCTGCTCCAGATGCACGGCTGATTACAATTCAACCATGGGATAAAAGTATTATCAATGAAATTGAAAAAGCAATTCGCATATCTGATTTAGGAATTAATCCAATAAATGATGGTGAATTGATCCGTTTACAACTTCCAATAATGAGCACAGAACGAAGAGATGAATTGGCAAAACTTTTAGGCAAAAAAACAGAAGATTGCAAAATTGGTGTAAGAAATGTAAGAAAACATTATCACAATCAATTACGCGATGCCGAAAAAGGCAAAGGCATTTCTGAAGACTTTGCAAAAAGATTGAATGATATTTTACAAAAAATAACAGATGGCTTTATTAAAAAAGCAGACGACATACATGATAAAAAGGCAAACGAAATTAAGTTTGTTTAAAGATTTGGGCTAGATCCTGAAACAAGTTCAGGATGACAACTTACCTGTTTAGTGATGACAACTTACCTGTTTAGTGATGACAACTTACGTGTTTAGTGATGACAACTTACGTGTTTAGGGATGACAACTTACCTGTTTAGTCAGAACAACTTACCTGTTTAGGGATGACAACTTACCTGTTTAGTCAGGACAACTTACCTGTTTAGGGATGACAACTTACCTGTTTAGTCAGGACAACTTACGTGTTTAGTCAGGATGACAATAAATATTGTTTAGTGCGCATAAACAATATTTATTGTCATCCTGAACTTGTTTCAGGATCCAATCATATAAAAAATCTATCCAACTTTTTTATTTAGACTTTTCAATTGCATCCAAATAAATATCTAAACTACGCTCAACAGCTGTAAAAATAATTTTATAATAATCCTGAAAATCTTTTTGCAATTGAGCTTTTTCAATTGAATTAATATATTCTAACCGATCTTCTTTTAAAATTATTGCAGGAGGATAGCCTTTCTGCATTAACAATAAATTCATCAATAATCGAGTAGTTCGACCATTTCCATCTACAAATGGATGAATCATAACAAGTTTAAAATGCGCATCCGCAGCCATACGAACAGGATGCTCTTTTTCTTCATGCAACCATTTTATAAAATCATCCATTAAATCTGGAACTTTTATAGGCTCGGGTAACACAACATCTGAGCCAGAAATTTTTACAGCAATACTACGAAACTTTCCAGCATTTTGATCATCTATTTTTTTTAAGATTAGGCTATGAAAATTCAAAATATCTTTAATTGTTAAATCTTCTCTTTTCTTATCAACAAACTTTTTAATATAATCTAAAGCAAACGCGTGGTTAATTGCCTCAAGATGCTCACTCACACTTTTCCCAGCAACAGTCAATCCTTTTTCAACAACAAGAGCTGTTTCACTTTTTGATAAAGTGTTTCCCTCAATCGCATTGGAAGTATAGGTCAACTCAATTTTAAACCAGTTATCCAAATTTTTTACCAAATCTACAGGTAGCGGCCTAAAGGCATCTAGTTTGTTTTTTTTCTCATTTATTTTTTTTAATAAATCCAACACCGTTTTTACCTCCTGACTAAATCCCTAATTTTTCAAAGACTGCAAACAAACAATCTTTCATAACTTGATCAACAGATTATAACTTTTTTATCTAACAAAACCAATTTGATAAATCAAAAAAAGACCAAAAATAAATAGCAGCAAACCTCCTTCAATTCTACTAATTTTTTTGCGCTTTATCATGCCAAAAGCCATTATTGCAAATGATATAAACATAAAAGGAGCAAGACTTCTAAGGGGCTTTATATCAATGGGTTGAGGAGAAAAAAAGGCTAATAAGCCCAACAACAAAGTTCCCTGTTCTAATACAGATCCTAGTGAATTACCAATAGCTAAAGCGTATTCCTTTTTTTTAATAGCATTCAAACTCAAAGATAGCTCTGGTAATGATGTTCCAACCGCAAACACGGTTGCACCAACCGTTTCTAAAGATAAATTCAACAAACTAGAAAGTTTAATTGCAAAATATACAGCTATTTCAGAGCTAATTAATACTAAAATAATACTTACAAAAAATTTTACCAAAACGCCTAGTTTTGATTCAAAAAATGGGTTTGGACCAGGTTTTTTTTCTTCTTCTACAACCTTTTCTTCTACTTTTATTTCTTCTTTCATTTCTTTTTGCGTTCTATTATTCCATAACCAGGCAATAGACCCAATATAAACAAAAATCAAAAATAAGCCGGTTGTTCTAGATAAAACATCTAAACTAAACACCAACACCATCGCAGCAGTTGTTATTATAAGCATTAATAACGAATCTCTGTTTTCGTTTTGTCTAATATAAATTGTTCCATAAAAAAGAATTGATATTCCCAGTACCATAGAAAGATTAGAAATGTTTGATCCCAGAATTGTACCAGCCGAAATTCCAGGAACATTTCGCAACAAAGATGAAATCGAAACCGACAGTTCTGGTAATCCCGTTGAAACTGCTATTAAAACAAAACCTATAAAAAGTGTTCTAATTTTAAATAATGAAGCCATTTCAACAGAACATCGAACCGAAAAGCCTCCACTAAACCAAAGCATTGCTAAGCTTACAAACAATGCTACCGAATAAAGAATTAAAAAATAATCCATATATTCTCTCCTTTTTATACTCGATTATCTTACATAAAAGATCTGATAAACCATTCCACTCCTTATTTAAGAAAAAATCTCCCAAGCAACTATTGGATAAATTATAAAAGAAATAAAAACAATTAATAATAAAATACCTTCAACCAAACTAAGTTTTCTATGTTTTTATATTCCAAAAGCTACTATTGCAAAAGATAAAAACATAAAAGGAGCTAATGATACCAAAGGACGAATATCAACCATATGAGGCGAAATTAAAGCAAATAAACCTAATATAAAAGTCCCTTGTGCAAAAACAGAGCCTAATATATTTCCTAAAACTAAAGAATATTCTCTTTTTCTTGCAGCATTTAAACTTAATGTTAATTCGGGCAAAGATGTTCCTATAGCAAAAAGTGTCGCACCAATAGTTGCAAATGAAAGCTGAAATATTTTTGTAATTTTAACTGCAAAATGAACCGTAATTTCAGAACTTAATAAAACAAAAACTAAACTAATAAACAATTTTAATAACACACCCACTTTGCTATTCCAAAAAGTTTTTGGTCCCGGCTTTCTATTTGGAATAACAACCTTTTTCTTTGCTTTTTCACCATCAACCAACTCTTTTTTAGTTCGCTTTCGCCATAACCATGTAATGGTTCCTATATAAATTGTTATTAATAAAAAACCAGACAAATGAAATAATACCCCTAAGGCAAAAACTAAAATCATTGAAAAACAAGTAATTCCTAACATCACAATAGGGACTCTATTTTCTTCTGGTTTTATGATTAAATTTCTTCCTAATATAACAGAAAGTCCCAAAACAAAGGCTATATCACATACATTTGAACCTAAAATAGTTCCTAGAAACATACCAGGAAGATTCCTAAATAATGCTGAAAACATCATCGATAGCTCAGGTAAACTCGTTAATAACGCAACTAAAACAAAACCTATAAAAAGTGTTGTTAACTTAAAAGCTGCAGACATTTCTACAACATATCGTACAGTAAGACCACCACCCCACCATAAGAATAAAAGACCTGTAAGTACGACCAGTGAATAAAGAACTAAAAGAAATTCCATCTTGCTCCCTTTTTTTATAATCGCCCAACGACTTACGCCGTGGGCTACCTCAAGGACGCCCGCTTACGCGGACTTGGCATTTTCTGGTTTTAACATATAATACTTCTTTTACCATTTACAAAAATCATATTTGAAGAAATCTATGAATAATGTTTATTCTTACTTATGTTACCATTTAGTTTGGGCAACAAAAAATTGGCAACCCCTTATAACATCTCAAGCAAAAGAAAGCCTATATAATAATATCGGAAAAATAATAGCTCTAAGAAATTGGCATTTGTTAGCAATAG
>CAZFDQ010000021.1:0-2749 GCA_964518205.1 uncultured Pseudomonadota bacterium
GGAAGCTCTCACCCCTTATTTCAAAAACAAATTTTAGAAGAAGAATATAAAAAATTTGGTATTAAAAAATCTATAAGTCACCCTAAAATTATTGAAAAAGCTGAAAAAGAATTTAAGGAAGCTGATTATATTTTTCTTCCTTCAAAATTTGCAATCAAGAGCTTTGTAGACAAAGGTTTTTCAAAAGAAAAGCTCTTGCATATTCCTTATGGTGTAAATCTTTCGGAATTTAAACAAATCCCTAAAGAGGATGATGTATTTAGGGTTGTATTTGCCGGCGGAATGACTCTCCAGAAAGGTCTTCATTACCTTCTCCAGGGGTTTTCCGAGCTTAATCTTCCAAATTCAGAGCTTATACTCCTCGGAGGAATGACTGATGAAATGAAGTCTTTCTTTAGGAAATACAATGTTGAGGAAGCAATAAATCAGGAAATCAATAAATCATTAAATCAGAACAGCAGCAGAATCAGATTTTTAGGGCACAAAAAACAAAAAGATTTACATAAATATTATTCCCAAGGTTCCGTGTTTGTTCTTCCTTCTATTCAAGACGGTTTTGGTATGGTAATGATCCAAGCCATGGCCTGCGGTTTGCCAATTATTGCCACTGAAAATACCGGTGGTCCTGATGTTATTGAAAATAATAAAAATGGCTTCGTAGTTCCAATTAGAGATGTAGGAGTATTGAAAGAAAAATTGGTTTATCTGTATGAAAATCCGGAAAAAAGGGAAAAAATGGGAGAAGAGGCCAAAAAAACAGCTGAAAGCGGCTTTACTTGGGGTGATTACGGAGATAAAATAGTAAAGGAATATGAAAGGATATTAAAAAAATAATGAAAAAATCAGCTAAAAACTACACAATAATAAAGTTTGTAGGATTACCAGGCGTAGGAAAAACCAGTATTACAAGAAAACTTAATTTTGAATTACAGAAAAGAGGATACGAAACCGCTTGTTGGGAAGAAAAAGATAGTGGCATGGTTAATTATTTTTTGAACTATGGTAGGATTCAAAGATATTTTCTTATTTTATGGCACCTTCTAAAAGGTAAATCGTCCCTAAAAACATTTTTCCGGGGTGTTTTTTTGTTTATAAGACTTAATCCTTGGAAATTGGGTATTGACGGCACCAAGAAATATATGAATTCCTTAAGAGTATTTTTGGTGAGAAATTTTCTTATGCAAAAACAGGAAGCCGAAGTATATATTATTGACGAGGCAATGTTAAATAGTATTTCACATATTAAAGCAGATATTATCAATAATAAATTTAAAGAATTAATGAATATTTTTATACCTAATGGTGTTCAGATAATAATTGTTTTTGCAGAAGCCCCTATTGAAGTTGTTATTAAGCGTATAATATCACGGGAAAGAGTTAGGTTCAGAGGACGTGTTGACCTTTCGAAAAAAGACTTAAAAAAAATGAAAAAAAACCAAGATAAAAATATAAAGAAAATAAAGGAAGCTATTAATGACGTGGAAAATATTTTTTCAACTAAGGTTAATACTACAGATTCTTTAGATAAAAATGTTAAACACCTAGTAAGTTTATTTGAGGGTATAAATAATAAATAATCCCTATATTTTTTACTGGACTTATTACCTGACTTTTTATCGGTGATTTTATACTAAATTAGTAAAAATAATGATGCATTCATTAGGTAAAAAATATGGATACTTCAAAAAATAAAAAATATCCCATTGGTGGAACCGCCAAAAGAACTGCTTTGGGCAGTTTTTGGACTTTCTTTGGCCATGGAATTAAGGCCCTAGAACAGATCATATTTGTCCCTCTTTTCCTGTGGGCTTGGAGTAAAGCCCTCTACGGAGAATGGATGACTCTTTTTTCTATGGTCGGCTACTTATCTATTTCCAACCTCGGGATGGGGAAATATGTGAAAAATAAAATGATTCAGGCATATTCCAAAGGAAACATTAAGGAATATGTAAAAACCTTTAAAAGCGCTTTTGGTATATATGCAATTATTTCCGCTTTTCTTCTAATAGTTCTTGCCTTATTTACTTTCACCGCTCCTTTTTTGGACTGGTTCAATATTGAAATAGCGAATCCCGGCTCTGTCCGCCTTTCTCTCCTTATTTTAGGTTCTTATGTGATTTTGGGTACTCTAGCAGGGATGGCCGGCGCTTTTCATATAACGACAGGAGATTATCCCCGCAATAAAATGTTTATGAATATCCGTGAGTTTCTCCTCATCGGCTTTGTGGCTTTAGTTCTTGTCTCTGGGGGAATGTTTGTCGGAGTGGCTTTAGTTTATCTCCTCCTTCTTTTAGGGTTTTCTATTTTTATTTTTCTTGATGCTAAAAAAAGACATCCGGAGATTGATTTTAAAAAAGAGAAAATTGATTGGAAATTAGGGAAAAGTTTTATCCTTCCGGGTCTGATTTTTATGGCTATCCCATTTTCCAATATAATTTATCTTCAAGGAAGTGTTTTGATAATAGGAGCTGTTCTTGGCTCCGTGGCAGTAGCTACTTTCTCAGTCCACAGAACGTTGTCTAACTTGATTCAAAGGTTCACCTCTACCATCAACCCTGCCATCAGCTCTGAACTGACAGCAAGCGAAGAAAGAGGAGAATACAAAAAAATTCAGCTTATTCACCGCTTTTTTACAAAGGTAATCCTTTTCATTTCTCTTTCCTTGTCTTCTGCTCTGCTTTTTATTGGAAAAGATATTATGAAATTATGGACTGGAGGGCAGATTGATTTTGATTCTAATTTATGGATA
>CAZFDQ010000022.1:0-13090 GCA_964518205.1 uncultured Pseudomonadota bacterium
CCCGTTGCGCTTAGACTTTCTTCTAATGTTGCTCTTTCATCAGAAGACATATTTCTAATTTCAATTGAACATAAGATATGATTTTTATCAAAACCAAAGACAACCCGATCATTTATAACAATTTTTGCTATTTCATGCTTAATAAGAACAATAAAAATATTTTTTCCATCAATATAAATATCAAAATCGGTCATATCTTTGGTATAGTAATCATTCCCACCCCATTCCTTGGTTTCAAAACATGGTAAGCCAAGTACTTCTTCTTTCAAAAGATTTATTTTTTGTATAGGAACACCTAAATGAACTTTAGGTGATGCTACTAATGTTATATATTTAAGTTCTCCAGTTTCCTCACCTATTGCAATCTCAAATAAAAATTTTCCATCTAATCTAGAAATTCCCCAGCAATGACGAGACTCTATTGCATTATCACAAGGTTCAAAACTGATATTTATTGGAACATAAAAATCAGATTCAACATATATGTTTTTAACTTTTGAAATACCTGTAAGTTTTATCATAATTAAAATCCTTTTGGTTTATACATTGCATGTTTTATTACTGGCAATAATCCTTTATGACGAGGAGGACTAAACATAAACTCCCAAGAATCAATAATAATAGGTTTTTCTGTATAAAGAATTCCAAGCTTTATAGCTTTTTCTACTGATGCTTTAAAGCTACTTAATAAACTTTGACTATTAATTGGCATTCCATGAGACATCTCTTTGTATTTTGTCATATACTCCCACAAATGTTTACTTGCATTTGGGGCAACCCAAATTTTTTGATTACCAACAGTAAGCTCAAAGGATTTCGGTATTCTTGTATTTTTATACATAGGATCAGTTGCCTTAATACTATCCCAAACTGTTCCTGTTTGTGCAATTTTACCTAATACAACAACCTCAGACTCTTGAACCAACTCCTCTAAGACATTAGAAATTGAACCAGATTCTCTAACTAAGCCTTTACCTGAACCCCTAACAATCTCCAACGATTTTTCTGTAGTTTCACTTCCATACTTAGAAGCAATATCTATTACTTCTTCTGTTAATCTTATTGAGCAAAGAATTGTGCATCTACAACTTCTATCGTTTTAACATCAAAAATTCCATTTTTAGCCGCTCTTAGCTCTCGTGAGTTTGCTACTAAAATTTGCAATTCTGCAGACATTACGTCTGAAAATGTTTTAGCTAGTTCCCCAATTTTAAATACTGCAATATCGCAAAGTCCCCAATAAAGAAACGTTTTTGTTACTTCCGAAATCGTATCAATAGTAAATTGTTCTTTATTTGTTTTTAATTTATTCAACCAAGACTGAATATCTTTTTTTTGTTTTACATCAAAGGCATCAAATTGTTGCTGTATTATCGGTTTCCATTCTTCATAGCTCGGAAATGGTTCTTTTCTCTCTCCATAATGTATTTTTGAAACACAATAATCTAAGTATCCTGGAAAAATATCGCTACTATTTATTTGAACATCTTTTTTATTCATCTTATTTATCATATAATCCAAGGTAATTGGAGATGTTCTTAAGCAATAATAAAGACCTCTTACAATATCAATAGCACCATTTATAATATCTTCTCGTGATGAATTTGCCAGCCTATCAATTGAATTCTTGATTTCTTCCGAAAACTCACCCACTGACTTAAGTAAACCTTTTCCTAAAGCCAAAATAGATTTTTTACCTATATCAAAAATACCATTAACAACATCCAACAGTGAATAAGCTCGCTCGTAGTCGTGATTATCTTTTAAATCTAATGCGATATCTGATGATTGAAAAATAAGTTTTGATATGTTTTTTGTATTAAGAGTATCTTCAAAACTATGCCTCATATAAGAGGTATGTTTTATTAAATCAAGAACCTCTTTATGAATATTTTCTTGAATAAAATTACCCTGAAGCTTAGTAAATTTATCTAAATCGAAATTATAATGTTTTATATATTCCTTGCTATATTCATCTAAATCATAACTAGAACTTATATTTTTATTCGAACTTTTTAAGGTTTTAACAATTGCATTAATTCGTTTTTTATAAATAATACTTCGTTGTCTTAATCCATTTGCATACTCAATTTCAAAAGAATTAATCTGATGCTGGGCCATTTGAACTAGTTTATCTTCTGGATCATACTTTGAAATAATTTCTTTGTTTTTTTGAATATTATCAGTTTGTTTAAATATTTGCCCATTTTCACTTCTTTTAATCTCACACTTTAACCAATTCAGTTTAGCCTTAGCCGCAGCCTCCACAAGCTTTTGTTGTCTCAACTTCTCTTGCTTTTGAATCTCTCTATCTCTACGTTTTTTACAAATTCTTTCACACTCTTGATCAATAAAATTTTGAAATCCTGTCTTTCCATTAAAACCAGTCATCCAACGTAATGATTTTCTAAAACTATGGTTATTACGGTTATCATGTATTTTGTCGTGAAGATCAATTATAAATTCTTCATAACCACATAGATTGCGAATATAATTAAGATAATTTGCACACGTATATAAATGATAGTTTTTAAAAAGGTCTTTACGCTCAATATTTGAAAGCACGGCAGGCAATGATTCTGCTTTTATTGATTGAATGATTGCAAAATCAAAATTTTTTCCCCTGTTTGCCTCTACTATTGCATTTGAAGAATTAAAAGAAGATTCTATGATTCCTTGACGAACAAAGTCTTGAAGAGAATTATTTCCAGTGCGGCCTTCATATACATAATCATAATGCACCGTATTGTATCCAAAAGACCTATTTGGAATTATAAATATTATTGTTAATAAGAAGAATAAAAGTTTTTTTGTAATTGCATTAGTACATCTATAAGTTGTTAAAACATATCGATGCACATTCTAGTTACTTTTTAGATTAATGCAACAACACTACAATGACTGAATGAAATTAATATTTAAAAATAGTGTAAAACAAAATAAATAATTTTCTTTACAACAAATCACAACCCTGATAATTTTGCGTTGTTGTAATTTTTAACCAATACAAAACATTCACTATCATAAACAAACAACTACTTATGATAAATGAGTTAACCCCAACTTACTTTCAGGGTTAACTATAATGATAAATTTTTTTATTTTTGCAAGTATATTTCAAACACAAAGGAGTTCTTCCTATGTCCATCCAAAAACAATTTTGGGTTTTAATTATTGCAATTCTTTTTCTTAATGGTTTTAATACGAATACTCTTTTTTCTGCACCGGGAGGTTCTGAAGGAATATTAGAAGGTCAAGAAGCTCTCGCGCACCTTCATGACAACCTTCAAGAACTAAACGATGCATTTAATCCAATTTTATACAAAGCAGAACATGCACTTTCTCGCGCTGATGATGCCCTTTTAAAGGCAAAAGAAGCAATCGAGGAACTTGATGAAACAAATGAAGCACGAATAAAGCTCGCACAAAAAAGACATGCACAATATCGAGCAGAAAAACTTGAAGATGAAAGAACCTTGATGAAAGAAAGAATAGAAGAGGAACTGCTACAAGGTGTTCATATTGTAGCCGAAAAAGAAAAATGGAAAAACATTCGAGAAATATTAAATGATTCAAAACCTCTATTTAAGGTTGGTGGAACAATAATTTGTGGAACCTTACTATACTACATAATTAAACATGGAATTCCCATTATAATACAAAATTTTACGCAACCACGTGTCATTAGTGAAACCTCAAAGAGAAGTTGGTTTAATTGGAATAAACCAGAACCATCTGCTAATATTAATGAACTTGTTTTTGAACCGTTCCTGCAAAAACAATTAACTGATATTCTTTTACGCATAAAAACAGCCAAGCAATATAATGAAAATCTTCCCAACCTTCTTTTCTTTGGTCCTCCAGGGACAGGAAAAACTGCTTTTGCTAAAACTTTGGCATATGAATCCGAACTTGATTATGCATTAACCTCGGGCTCTGAGTTTGCAAAAATTACCGATCTTGCCGTTGCCACCAAAGAATTTCGAAGACTATTAAATTGGGCAAAAAACGCACCTAAAGGATTAATCGTTTTTATTGACGAAGCCGAATCTTTGTTTATTAATAGAGCATTTTCAACAACATCAAAAACTACACTAGATTTTATAAATACCTTTTTATCTCTTATTTCAGCACAATCTCAAAAAAATGTAATGTTTATTCTTGCAACAAATCATCCATTTAAGCTTGATGATGCGATTGTAAATCGTATTGGAATAAATATTGAATTTACACTACCCGGACAAGAAGAACGAGAAGAAATTCTTGCTCAATATATTGTAAAATTTGCTCAAGTAAATAAAGATGCAATTGTTGAAATACATCATGAAATTAAACAAAAGCTCCGGGAATATGCTCAAGATCTCGAAGGACTTTCTCCACGAACAATTAAATTTATAGCAGAAGACATGATCATTAAGGCTCGAAGGCAAGGTGCACGACTTTTAACTAATGATATTGCACAGCTTTCAATTACTCAAGCAATGCAAAATTTACAACAAAATAAAGAGCATGAAGAAGAACGAGAAATGTGGCTTAATGAATATTAATAATACTCTATATTAATAAGGTTATATCATGAAACTGAGGCTCTTATTTTTTTACTTGATAAGCATTACTTGTGTAATCAACTCTTCTCCATTAATTGATACCCCAAAAAGGATCGATGGAGGCACACACACTAGTATGGTTCTTCTTCTAGCAGGAATATGTAATTTTCTTGAACAAGGCTATACAGTTGATGAAATTGCCACATTTATTAACAAATACGGCTATGCTTATGATGAAATTGAAAAAGTTGTACTAAGTGTCAATCATATTCTCAATTACGAAGCAAGCACAAGAAGAATTTCAAACAATATCGTTGATAATGAGCAGTCTGAAAAATTTTATGCACAAAAAAGCACTAAAGCTATTGTGGCTACAGTGATAGCAATAATAGCTTGTATTGGTTTATTCCAATATTTTAAAGAAATAACAGATTGGCTCAAACGCTTCTTTAGGGGAGCACCAATAATACAACTAGGTCAAAGCATGCCAACTGATATTAATAACAGTAATCAGCCAACAGATCCAGAAGAACAAAGCCCTAACTTAGTTGAACCTAACGATACTCAAACGAATCAACCAACAGAACAATTACAATCAAGCGACCAAACAAGCCTAGCCAATACAGAGCAAAATAGACCTGCTATTCATTCAACAAGCAACAATAAAAGAGGATTTGTATTTTACACAATGATTGATGAACCTATGCTTAAAAAATTTAGAGAAAGAATGAAAAACTATCACAAAACACTGGAAGGAATGGAGCATGCAACTACATAAAACATGAAAAAACAAACTACATTCAACGATTATAAAACAATATTTCCGATTAAAAAAGGATCATTTTATGAAAAAATTTCTACGAATAACATTAATCATAACAAGCATTTTTTTTAATAGTAACATTATCAATGGAAATACAGGAGAATGTATAGAAATTTCCGAACAAGAAATCTTTATCCCATCAAGATTGGGTGCTATTAAACTTTATAAAGATAACAATGGATTTTATATTATAAAAAATGACAAAATTTATAATAATCAAAATTGCTTTTGTGATAAGCTCCTACGAGTAATGTCAACAGAACAGCTTAAAAAATTCTTAGGCCGAAATAAACCACAATTAATTATAACAACACCAGAAGAGTTGGAACAAATTAATCCCAATAATTTACTCAAAGTTGATGATGAAAATAAAGAAATCCTATTGAATAAGCTTTTGAGTAGTGGTTATATTTCAGTAAATCAAATGAGCGATGGAGAATATACTTTACATGCCCAAATACGACTTTTAGGTGGCGGCATCTGGGATTGGATGAGTGAAAAATTCAAATTTTATCTATCGGTAACAAAAAACATCATTATAGGAGCAGGAACAGGGCTTGTTGTTGGTGGTGCAATCGGAATGATAGGTGTCACTATAACAGAGGTACCCGTTTCCTCAGGAGTATGTATGGGTGCTGGTTTTGGCGGCACAATTGGTTCTGTAGTAGCTACTGCTCGGATTATTAATAATCTTCTTCAAAATGATAGAATATAATATTTTTAATTCATAAAAAGGATTCTATTATGAAAAAATTTATTCAAATAATATTATTTCTTGGAACTATTTGTTTAAATACTGGTACCACTTATGGACATTCTGAAGATCTCATAGAAATTTCGGGACAAGAAGTCATGATCCCATCAAAACTAGAAAATATTCAGCTTTATAAAGATGACAATGGATTTCATGTAATTAAAAATAATAAAAGATACGACATTCAAAATTGCTTTTGCGATAAACTTCTACGAAATATTTCTACAAAACAACTCAAAAAATTCTTAGGCCGAGATAAACCTCAGTTAATTATATTTACCCCAGAAGAACTTGAGCAAATCAATTATGATTATTTAATTGAAATTGACGAAGAAGATCAAAAGGCCTTATTAGATAATCTTTTGAGTAGTGGTTACATTGCAGTTAGTCAAATGAGCGATGGCGAATATACTTTGCAAGCTTATGGACGCCTTTTGGGTGGGGGCTTTTGGAATAAAAAGTACTTTAAAATTTGTTGTGCTGTAGTAGTAGGTGGCCTTGTAGTAGGTTTAGTATGCACAGGCGTTGGAGCTGGGGTTGGCGCATTAATCGCTGCCGGAGCAGGTAAAGCTGCAGCTGCCGGAGCTTGCATAGGTGCTGGTTGCGGCGGGGGATTAGGTTTTATCACTGGCGCAGTGATCGGTGGAATAGATGAAAAAAACGAACATTCCAAAAAATCAACTGATGACTCCAACTCAGATTCTACACAAACCGCAACAGAAGAAGAAGATGAAGCACAAAAAAAACCTATGCAAATCCCAAGACTACGAAGATTCAGTACAGACAGTCAAAACAATGAAAGCCATGAAAATTAATTGTATAACAAAAATACAAAATTAAAGAGGCGGTTACAAATTTATAACCGCCTCTTTCAAATTCAAGCTAATGCAAATCTTCCCACAACTCAAAGCTTTCTTTTAATTTTCTTTCTGTGTCCTGAATTTTTTTGTAAATATTATGATATTCATCTGAACCATATTCTAATACTGCTAATTTTTCGTACAACCGTTTTTTGTCTTTTTCTAGCCGATCAATTTTAGATTCAAGATTTTTTATTTTTTTTTGCTGTTTATAATCATATTTTTTGCTTGTTTTAGTTTCTGTATTTTTTTCTATTTTGCTTGCTTTTTCTTCTTTTGCTTTTATTTGCTCATTTTTTTGATACAAAAACGAATCATAATTTCCAGCATAAAGATGTGCGCCTTGAGGCGTTAAATCAATAATATGAGTTGCAAGCTTGTTTAAAAAATCACGATCGTGAGAAACAAACAAAATTGTCCCATCAAATTCTTTTAATGATCTTAATAAAATATCTTTAGATTGAATATCTAAGTGGTTAGTTGGTTCATCGAGCAACAAAAAGTTTGCGTTTTGCAACAACACTTTTACCATTGCAACACGGTTCTTTTCTCCACCACTTAAGACTCTAATTTTTTTATCAACATCATCACCTGGAAACAAGAATGCCCCTAGCAAACTTCTTACTCTTTGACGTTGCCCACTTGTTTTACAAGCTTCAAGAGTTTCATCTAAAATTGTGTTTTCTAAATTTAAAGATTTATTTTGATCTTGTTCAAATATAACAGGTTCAACATTATGTCCAAATTCAATGCTTCCATTTTCAATATCATACTTTCCAGTAATAACATTGAGCAATGTTGTTTTACCAACACCATTAGGAGCTACAATTGCAACCTTTTGACTACGTTCAATTTCAAAGCAAACCCGTTCAAATATTTTTTTATCACCAAAATGTTTACTAAGATTTTTTACGGTTAAAACAATTTTGCCCGATCGTTTCACTTCACCAAAATTAAGTCTAACATCTTTTTGTTTGTGTTCAGTTTCTACCCGTTCCATCTTTTCTAAAGACTTGAGCATGCTTTGAGCCATCTTAGATTTTGTGGCAGAAGCTCTAAAGCGTTCAATTGTCGCCATCTGCTTTTTTATATACTTTTGCTGTTCTTCATATTTTTTTTCTAATAACTCAACATCTTTTTCTTTTTGTTGCACATATTTAGAATAATTACCACGATAAACATTTAGTTTTCCTCGATCAACTTCATAAATCTGTTCACAAAGATGATCCAAAAAATATCTATCGTGACAAACAAGAACAAAACCAAATTTTGAATTTTTTAAAAAATCTAAAAACCAATCTTTTGCAACAAGATCTAAGTGGTTGGTTGGTTCATCGAAAAGATAAAAGTCTGCTTTTTGCAATAAAAGTTTTGCTAAAACTAAACGCATCTTCCAGCCAACACTAAGAGTTTGAACAGAATTATTTAAGTCAATCAACTTAAAACCAAGGCCTAATAAAATTCTTTCTGCCTGAACTTTTGCGTCATCACAACCAAGCTCTATAAGCTTTTGCTGCAACAAAGAATAGCGTTCAATTTTTTTGGGATCACTTAAATCTTGTTCAAGTTCGCTTAATTCTTGCAAATATTTATCTAAACCAGCAAACACAGATAAGGCTTCTTGAAAAATTGTTTTATCTGAAAGAAGAACAACCTCTTGCGGTAAATAGGCAACTTTTGCACCCTTTTGAATATTTAAAAATCCTTCATCAGTCCCTTGCTTGCCGGCAATAACTTTTAATAATGTAGTTTTGCCTGAACCATTACGCCCCACAAGTCCAATTCTTTGATCTGAATTTATATTAAAAGAAACTTCATCAAAAACAGCTCTTGTACCAAAATGTAAACTTATTTTATCTGCAACTAACATATCTTTGCCCCAATAATTTATTTAAACATAAAAATTATATAGATAGACTACACCTAAGAAAAAAGAGTCCTATTGGACAGCACAGATTATTGGCAAAGATTTTGCAAGCAATCTATAAATTAGAAACGTAACCATTTTTATATCTTTTATTTTTTTTGATTAATCAAATTCTCATGTTTTTAAATTACCAAACCCCAAACATGCAGTCAAACGATTTAAAGATAATTATAAACTTATTCGTTATTTGGAGCTTATAAATCAAGATAATCATCATCTACAGATGATGCTGCAACATATCGTGGCACTTCTTGAAAATGAAAATTTACACCATGCAAACAAGAATCAAAGCGACCTCTTTTATTACAAGTCTTAAAAAATAAATGTATTATAGTTGGAACAACACAAAAATTTCTACCTACTTTTCCAAAATTAATAGCTAATTCAAATACACCATTCTTACCTTTGTATCCAATGCCAGGCAAGCTACATTCACATCGTTCAACGGTGGCTCGGTCTCCATCATAATTAATCCATTGTCCTGGAATAATTAGGCAAATATTTCTACCAAAATATTCAATTGGATTTTCATTATAATTTTCAATTTCAAGCCCAAAACAATCTCTATAATCATCAACTTCAACAAAAGCTTTATCAAGATTTTGCAAGATTATATTTGGATCAATATCATGATAAATATTATTATCTTTATAATGTCTTTGCATTAACCCAACAAAATTAAGTACTTGCCTAATAAAATGTTCTGCAGGTAAATCGGTAACTCTTACCAAACCTTCAAATCTTCCTGCCCCACGATCACCAACAGGCAACAGGTTCGGATTACTAAACAACATAATTTTAGAATGTCCTTCCCTGATTACAGGGTTAAAATTATTATTAACACCAACATCCAATAACCTTAAGCTATCATAAAGCTCAAAATTATCATTTTTAAGTTCTGAGAAAACATTGTTTACTTCGGGTCTTCTAAATTCTGATCCATTTTGCATACTTGAATGCTTTCTTTTACGAGAAGTAGATATTTCACGAACCATTGAAATCTCATGACCGTCATTACCAATCAAAGTCAAAATAGCTCGAACGCCATCATGACTAAAAAAAGCATCAAAAGCTTCTTTATTAAAGCCCTGATCATGCAATAAATTGGATATATCACCTTGTAAACCTCGAAAAGCTTTTGGATTTTCAAAATGTATATATATGGAATAATCAACATCATCATGCAAATCTGCAAAATTTATACGAAAAGAAGGCTGAGACTTAGATGAAAATTCACAGCTTAAAAATACTTGTTCACATGGCCTTATTTCAACAAAACTTTCTTGATTTCTGACAGGTTGTGGTAATGTAAGGGAATCAATACCATCATCTATAAGCCTATGGCACAACACATCTTGGGCTGCTTGATTAGAAAATCTTATTACACCAAAACAAGTTTGAATTAAACCCAAAAACAATAAATTTAAGAGTAAAAAATATTTCTTTTTTAACATTATATTCATTTTTAATCCTTTTAATCAATAAAAACCGCAACTACATATATTATATAATAGTAATAAAAAAAACAAAAAACACAACCGCCAAAATGCTATTTTTTGACAGTTTTTAACATTTTTATATACCCATTCCACGTTTTTTGAGACTTTTTTGCGACATAAAAAACCGCTTATTTTGCTCTATTCCGACTTTTTGGATTAAATGATAGAAAAAATCACGATCCGCCCCTTTTACCACCGCTTGTTCATGAGATTCGGCCAGACAAACAGGATAGCCTCGCCCTTTCAAGCATTGATCAATCGCCACCTTGCAAATTAAATCTACATGTTCATTATTTTGGGCAATCCACATTGGAATTTCAATACGTACAATTTCTTGCCCAACATTAAGATAAAAAAAACAAGGCTTTAATTCATCTGGGTAATGTTGTGTGATTTTAGAATTACTCCAAAAAATAGTTGTTCGCTCGTTTTCTTTTAAGAAAAATCTTGCAATTGAAGTATCAACTAAATCATCTACAATTTTACAAGGAAAATCATTATATTGCTTATGACAAATTATGCAATCCGCAATATTAAATCTGCACAACCCCAAACGAATTAAGTTCACCAGCTCTTTGCTTTTTGGAAAACTTATAAAACCTGCATGTAAAATTTTGTTTTTATAAAATTGGCTTAGATAATAAATATAAACGTTTAAAAATAAATCTTTAACTTCCTGTTGCTTTCCTTCTAGGTGCCAAAAAATTAAACTCCCATCAAATAAACAAACGGTATCTTTATTTACTAAAGATTTTTCTAAAGCGACTTTAAACTCTAGCTCTTCTCTTTTTAAATCAACCAGGTCAATTGAAAAATGAATTGAATTATTATCAGGCATAACATTTTCTGGCAAGAAAATTTTTGGCTCAGAAAAAAAATTAACGAAACTTTTTTGTCCATAATTTAATAAGCAACTTCCAACATTAATTAAAAAACAATTTGCACCAGAAAAGTTTCTATCGGGATAAATTTGCGAACCATCTACAGCTAAAACCGAATAATCCTTTAAATCATTATTTATAGAAAATGCATCACTTAAATTACCAAACCAACCAGGAATTAAAAAAGAACTTTTTGCGATTTGCGCTTTATCTGCAAAACCAGGATCTGTTACTACTTGCGTCCACGTATTTTTTGCTAAATTTTTTTGGTTGCGTAAATCAGGAAATAGCTTTGAACTAAAATAGGCAATCTGATTTACTAATTTGTGTCGGTCTAACATAACCCCTGTCCCTATAAACCATAAACTGAACTAAAAAAATTAAATATACAAAAACACCTTTTAAATCATTAAATATAATAGGAAGTGGCAACTTTAAAATAATCCCTGCTACCATTTCAAATAAATAGGCACAAATACTTACTAAAACAAATAAAAAACTAAATCCAACTACAGATTTTTCTTTATAAATCTTTATAACTTGCGGCCACTTTTTCCAAAAACCTAAAACAACAGGAAACCACCCCAAAAAAGAAATACCCCAACTTATTTTTGGAGCAATAAAGATAAATATTAAACCTAATAAAAAATTTAATAAATAAAAATTTAGAATTCTTTTTTCTTTTAATTGATTTTGTGAATACAAGAAACGTTGAGCAATTATTATCAAAATAGCTATGAAATAACAACTATTCATAACTTTATAGATTAAAGGCAAATTGGCATAAAAAGTAAAACTTAAATAACCAAACTGGCCATTTAATGTTGCCAATAAAAAAAGATCACTTAAGCCCTTAGTTGTTTTGAGCCTATAATTAAGTAAAATTTGCGGAATTAAACTTACAAAAAAACCTATATTAACTATCCAAATTGCAAGATAAGGAAAAAAATATTGATCAATAATAGACATTATTTAAATATAAGTTAAATACTTTCCACATCGCATTAAACAAACAAATCCACCATCACATTCAAACCATTCAATTAAAAAAGCTCTTAAACCTGTTAATTTGTCATAATAAGAACTTGGAACAGCCCAGTCATTATTAACTCTTTCTCTAAATGGAACATGGATAAAGCTATAATCATAGTTATAAATAAAAAATTGCAAAATAAAAACTAAATAAACAAAAATTCCTCTAAAATCATTAAAAAGAATAGCTGCTGGAACATTTAATTTTAAACCTGCTAACAACTCAAATGAATATCCAATCAAATTTAAAAGAATAAAATTTAAGCTAAAACCACTCAAAGTTTTTTCTTTATATACTTTAATCATTTGAGGTAAACAAACAAAACAACCTAATAAAAGAGGTAACCAACCAAAAACTTTGGCTATTAAAATAGGATGAAAAATGCCAACTACTAGCAAAGCACCCAAAAGTAAAAAATTCAATACATATCCACTTAATACTCGAAAGGATAATTGATGTTTTGCATAATATAATCGCTGTAAAACAACCAAAAATAAAACAAATACATCTAGTGGTAAAATAAATTTATAAGCAAACAATAAATTTTTATAATATGCATAACAAGCATATAAAAACTGTACATCAAACAAGATGATTATAAATAAATCACTTAAGCCATTCACGGATTTTAATTTATAATTATGCATAACTTGCGAAACAAAGCTTGCTAAGAAAAAAAATCCCACAACCCAAATAGCTAGATGTATAAACAAATTGTGACTAAAAAACATACAAAGCCTCCTCTTTCGGATTTACCTAAGAGTCC
>CAZFDQ010000023.1:0-4580 GCA_964518205.1 uncultured Pseudomonadota bacterium
GACAAGGCTAAAGAACTTGAGCATAGTAAAAATTTACTTGCCAATCTAAAGGCACAAAAAAGCTTGTTTTCTCTTGGCCCGGAAAACTTAACCCTAGGTGAAGTTGAATCAAAAGAAGTCAAAAAACTTAAAAAGAAAGTTCAAGAGTTAAAAAATATCAAGGATGCTTCCCCAGAAGATCACTTCGAATGGCACCTAAATTTTAATGAAATATTCGAAGAGAACGATGGATTTGACGTGGTTATTGGCAATCCACCTTGGCTATCAAATGATAACTTGAGTAAGCAAGAAAAAGAATTGTTTAGAAAAATATATGAAGTAGCTAAAAGCCGTTTTGATATTGCATGCCTATTCGCTGAAAAAGGAAGCAAAATTCTCCACGAGAAGGGTATCTTATTTTTTGTCATGCCAGAACATATATGGCTTGGGGATTATTTTATTCCTTTTAGAAAATTTTTAGCAACTAAGGTAAGTGTTTTAGAAATATTATCTTCAAAAGAGGGAAGTTTTGAGCAAGTGTCGAACCCATCATCGGCTTTTCTTTTGCAAAAATTCCCACCAGATTCAGAAAAGCAAAAAGTTTTTTTAGGTTCTTTTTTGAGCGGTGATACTCCAAAAACATTCTTGGCTAACATTAACATTGCCGAGAGGGTTATCTTCGACAAATTTACTCAGAAATTAGTTAAAAAAATTAAAAAGTTAAATTTTTCAAACTTAGGAGATATAGCTCTTGTTACAGACGGAATACAAACAGCGAACCTACTGAAAACAATTTTTACACAAGACCCCAAAACTAATACTAAATACCATAAGGCTTTACGAAGTGGCAAGGCAATTAGATTTAGATATGCTCCTGTTAAGTGGGATGGCTGGTGGGTATTAAAACCATTTTTTACGAGGAAGTACCGACGCCCGGGCTTTAGTTACGATAGTCCTAAGAGAATAAAATGTTTTTCTGCTTCAGAAAAAATTATTCTTCGCCAAACAGAGCCTACTATATTTGCAACAATAGACGTTGATAATTATTTTTTCCCAAATTCAATTTTTCAGATTGCTTTAGAACAAGAAAATCCCGAAAAATTACGTTGGCTTTTAGGTCTACTAAATAGTAGATTTCTAAGATTTCTTTACTTAAAGCTGTCTCAAGTTGAGGGAACAACCAAACCGCAAATCTATATCAATTTACTTAAAAGTCTTTCTATTCCAGAGGGGACAAATAAAAATATTAGCGAGCGAGTAAGTGGTATTTTGAAAATCACAAAAATTAACAACTATTCAGAGGATGCAGCCATGCGGGCAAAAGTTACTGAATATCAAAAACAAATTGATAGTATAGTTTATAAGATTTACAACCTTACACCAAAGGAAATTAAGATTGTAGAAAAAAATACAAAATGAAAGCCTTAGTAATAGTAGCTCATCCTGATGACAAAGCAATTTGGATGGGTGGCTACATTCTCAGACATAAAGATTATCAATGGCATGCGGTTTCGGTGTGTTTTGGAGGCAATGCTAACCTGGTGCATTCATTTGCTCAATCATGTAGAAAACTTGGTATATATACCCATAAGATTTTTGACTATCCAGATAATTCTGCTCAAATTAACGAGGGTTCTCTGAAGGGAGATCTTCAACAGATAATTACTCAATGGGAAGAATCAGATGGTAAATTTGGTTGCGTTTTTACACACAACAAGGAATGAAGAATACGGTCATGAGGTCCACAAGAAAGTTAGACAATGGGAAGTGTTGAGATTTCCGATTATGAAAGACATGAAGAAAACCGAATGGAAGCGGCCCCAACAGCAAAAAATGATTCATCAAAACTAAATATTTTGTCAAACGCTTATTCAGCTCAAAGAGCTGATTTTAAAAATTTGTCTTGGCCGTATCCTAACCCAGAAAGTTTTTTAGAAATAACATGAGCAAGAAAAAGGATAATCACAACCAACTATGTAAAAAAATTCTCGAGGTGTTAAAAGTTAAAGCCGAAAGAGAAGGTAAAATAAAAAACCCAAAACTAACGCATGGTGGGCATGAATATGGAGTAGATGTTGTTTTTGATTTGGAAGATGGGTTCGGCAATCTATTAAAGTGTGGTGTTCAAGTAATATCTGGCGACATCAACGCATCAACCTGTCATACATTATTAGGTCAATTGACAATATCCTTTGGACACGAATTTTCTAGAAACCCAAACAAGAAACTACTTGACCTTGTTTATGTGGTCACTGACGGAGTTTTTACACAACCCGCAGATGAGTATATCAACTCTGCCAATGTGGGATTTAGGAATATTATTTGTATGGAAAGGGATAAACTCTCATCAATACTAAAAGAATATTTAACAAAAGATGAAGTAGTTAAAGCTACCAAGAAAAAAGGGAAATCAAAATTAATAGACGAGACATGACAAAAATAATTAGATTGCACAAAAAACCAAAGTCAGAGGATAAATATATATATCCTTTTTTATCCTTCTTCCACAAAGGGCTTAAAAAGAGTGTCCAGTATAAGGCTATCCCTGAACAGTCAAAGTATAAAACCCCGGATTATTACATACCAACCACTGAGGAATTGGTTGAAATAAAAGAGGTGCATGATGCAAAAGATCGACAACGGTCAGCTCAGTGGGGCAAGATTGTTAGTAATTTAAGAAAACAAATAAAGAACAATAAAAAGCTTAAAAAGGTTAACGGCTTGTATTCCATTGCTACCCCATCAGTTTTCAAGTTTCCAACTGATAAAGCAACAATAAAAGACTCTTCTGACAAACTCCTTCAAGCAATTATTGATAATAAAGATTATATCACTCTTCACAATGTAAGTTTCAAATTAGAAAAAGTAAGTGATAAGGATAATGGAGTCTACTTTTCAGCAATGGGGTTAGGGGGTTCTTTTGATCCAGCACACACTATTGATGAAAACATAAGAAATAAGTTGGCTGCAGCCAATAAACAGTTGGGTTTTAGACTTAAGGGTAAAAAGATTAACAAAAAAATTGTTTTGCTCACCAATCATTATTATCTTTTGCATTGGGATTGGGATTTGTATAAGGCTGTTAGTTATTCTTACCAACAATTGTTGACTTACAAAAATATTGACGAAATTTGGTTTCAAAACCCAAAAAAAGATGGTACATACTCCCACAAACTTTTATACACCAAACAATTCTTATCCGGATATCACAATAAGAATATAGAGATTAATCAAGAAAATGCTTATCTGTTTTCTAATTGGTTTAGCGCTCTGGAAAAAATGGGTGATGAATATAAAGGGAAATTATTTGTTGCATTAAAAAGCTTTTTAAATAAAAAGGAACTGTATGCATGGTTTAAAGAAAGCATTAGCGCCAGAGAAGAAATGGTCCGATTGGGAGCGTGGCTTGTAGAAAATGAGCGCTTCGATGATGCGACCTGGCTAATAGAGAAATTTATTGATGATCCAAATCCTGAGGAGCCAAGTAAATATTCTGGCGACCCTGATTTTAACTATCATCAACAAATCCTGGAAGGTAAAGACCCTCACATTATTACTACAATTTTGGGCCACCTATCTTGGACAGTTCAAAAGTTAGCGGCCAGAAGAAAAGAAGAAAACAAAAAATACACTGTTAAAGCCTTAAGTTACACGAAAAGTTTAGTAAGTCATAAGAATTATTATGTTAAATTACAGGCAGTTATTCCTCTTATAGAGATAGCTAAGAGAAGACGGTGGCTATCTGGTTGGGGTAAAAGACCAAGAACTGGAGACTATAAGGAGTTTCACAATTTAGTTTTTGATTTAGTTAAAATTGTCAAAAACAAACCCAAGTGTGTAGCTATCGCCAAGTGGTTGTGTAACGTCTTTGCCTACTATAAGGATTTATCAACTAAAGAAGCCATCGAAGTATTAGATACGCTTCGTGTAACAGAAGAGTCAGCAGGTTTATTTCTCTATTATGGAATATATAGAGGAGAACACTATCAAGATCAGAAAATAGAATTTAATGCTAAGGAATTAGAAAAAAAATTAAAGAATCTTATAAAAAGTAAAGCTGATAAAGATCAAGTGTTAAAAAGTAATCTTGCGTGGCATTTTTGGAAGTTATTAAATGAGAATCCGAATGAATTCGACAAACTAAAAGAATGGCTGCCTTTATTTCTAAAACTACCCTACGAACGAAGAATTTATGGTAGCTTGTTAAGAATAGTTGAGGATTGGATAGTAAACAAATCTGACTTTTGCATTCCGTGGTATGAAACCTTAATCAACAATATTACAAAGGAAGTCGATACTGAAGAAAAGGCTAGGAATTTTTGGTTGACTACTAAAACTGGTGAAGTGCTTACTGAAGTTGCCAAGAAACAGCCAAATAAGCTTGAGGGTATCGTTAAGAAGCTGGTTAGACTTTGGAAACTGGGATCCTTTATTGGTAGTCCCAAGGAAGTATTCGGATCATACGGGGCAATTCGAGACAAAGATTTAAGAAAGAAAACCAAAACTCAATTTAAGAAATGGTATCAAGAGATGAAAAAAATAAATCCAAAGATAGAAAAAATTGATTGGAAATAAAAATGAATAAATACAAATAAAAAACA
>CAZFDQ010000024.1:0-7451 GCA_964518205.1 uncultured Pseudomonadota bacterium
TGAATATAAAGAAAAAGCAGAAGCGGCTCGCGATATAATTGTTGAGCGAGCATGTGATTTTGATGATTCTTTGGCGGAAAAATATCTAGAAGGTGGTGAGATTTCAGTTGATGAAGCTAAGATGGCTTTGCGTAAAGGTGTTTTAAATCAAGAAATAACACCGGTTTTTTGTGGGACAGCATTTAAAAATAAAGGGGTACAACTTTTATTAGATGCTGTTGTTGATTATTTGCCATCACCGTTAGAGGTTCCAGCTATTAAAGGTGAAAATCCAGATACTAACCAAATAGAATCTAGGCCGGCAAGTGATAAAGAACCATTTTGTGCGTTAGCTTTCAAAATAATGACAGATCCTTTTGTTGGTTCATTGGCGTTTGCCAGAATTTATTCGGGAAAGCTTGATGCTGGTTCTTATGTTTATAATGTTCGTTTAGGTAAAAAAGAAAGAATTAGTCGAATTCTTAAGATGCACTCCAATAAAAGAGAAGAGTTAAAAACAGCATCAGCTGGTGATATTGTGGCTCTTGTTGGTGTAAAAAATGTTACTACTGGCGATACGTTATGTGATGAAAAATATCCAATACTTTTGGAATCTATAAGTTTTCCAGAACCAGTGGTAAGTGTTGCTATTGAGCCAAAGGGGCGTGGTGATTATGAAAAGATGACTGCTGGCTTGAGAAAGCTAATGCAAGAAGATCCTTCATTTAAGTTTTCATTTGATAATGATACAGGTCAGACAGTTATATCAGGAATGGGTGAGTTGCATTTGGAAATTGTTGTTGATAGATTGCTTCGAGAACATAAAGTTGAAGCTAATGTTGGTAAGCCTCAAGTGGCTTATAAAGAAACAATCCAAAAACCTGTTGAATCTGAAGGTAAGTTTGTCAGGCAGTCTGGTGGGCGTGGTCAGTATGGACACGTTTGGTTAAGGTTAGAGCCGAAAGAAAGGGCCAGCGGTTTTGAATTTGAAAATGCTATTGTTGGTGGTGCTATTCCAAGAGAATTTATACCAGGAATTGAAAAAGGTGTGAAAGAAGCGATGGATGCAGGTGTATTAGCCGGCTATCCTGTAGAAGATATAAAGGTTACCGTTTATGATGGATCATTTCATGATGTTGATTCTTCTGAAATAGCATTTAAAATTGCAGCTTCTATGTCATTTAAAGATGGTATGCGAAAAGCTTCGCCTGTGTTATTGGAGCCCATTTTTAAGGTGGAAGTTGTTACTCCAGAAGAATATATGGGCGATGTTATGGGTGATTTGAATTCAAGACGAGGTAGAATTTTAGGTATGGAGGCTCGAAAAGGTGTTCAAGTCATAACTGCAGAGGTTCCTCTTTCTGAAATGTTTGGTTATACTACGGATTTACGTTCTATGACTAAAGGAAGAGCAAGTTCTTCAATGCAGTTTGAAGTGTATAGGGAAGTACCAAAAAACGTTCAAGATTCAGTTGTTGAACAAAAATAGGTTATTAAAGTAGTTTGTCACAGGAAGGATATACAGATGGCAAAAGGTGTATTTGAAAGAAAGAAAGAGCACTGTAATATTGGTACGATTGGTCACGTTGACCACGGTAAAACCACATTAACAGCTGCTATTACAAAAGTTTTAGCCGACAAAGGTGGAGCTAATTTTAAAGCATTTGATCAAATTGATAATGCTCCAGAAGAAAAAGCTCGTGGTATTACTATTGCTGTTTCACACGTTGAGTATGAAACAGACAAGCGTCACTATGCCCACGTAGACTGTCCTGGACACGCTGACTATATTAAAAATATGATCACTGGCGCAGCTCAGATGGATGGTGCAATCTTGGTTGTTTCTGCAGCTGATGGCCCAATGCCTCAAACAAGAGAGCACATTTTGTTAGCTCGTCAGGTTGGTGTTCCTGCTATTGTTGTTTATCTCAACAAAGTTGACATGGTAGACGATGAAGGCTTGGTAGAGCTTGTTGAAGAAGAAATTAGAGAATTATTATCAAGCTATGGTTTTCCTGGTGATGAGATTCCTATTGTTAAAGGATCTGCATTAAAAGCATTAGAAGGCGATACTTCTGAAATTGGAAGTCTGTCTATTGATAAATTAGTAGAAGCTGTTGACTCTTATATTCCAACACCAAAAAGAGACACAGATAAACCGTTCTTAATGCCGATAGAAGACGTTTTTACAATCTCTGGGCGTGGAACAGTTGTTACAGGTCGTGTTGAATCTGGTAAAGCTGTTGTAGGTGAGGAGGTAGAAATTGTAGGTTTCAAGGAAACCATGAAGACAACTATCACCGGCGTTGAAATGTTTAATAAAGAATTAAAAGAAGCTATTCCAGGTGATAATGTTGGTTTGTTGTTGCGTGGTGTTAAAAAGGACGAAGTGGAACGTGGTCAGGTTATTGCAAAACCAGGTTCTATTACTCCTCATAGGAAGTTTAAAGCTAAAATTGTTACATTAAAGAAAGATGAAGGTGGTAGGCATACTCCATTCTTCAATGGATATAGACCTCAGTTTTACTTTAGGACAACAGACGTTACTGGAAATATTACATTGCCAGAAGGTCGAGAAATGGTTGTACCTGGAGATGAAGTTGAAGTTACAGTTGAATTAGTTAGCAATGTAGCTATGGATAAAGAGCTTAAGTTTGCTGTTCGTGAAGGTGGTAGAACAGTGGGTGCTGGTATTGTTACTGAAGTTATTGAATAGTTTTGTAGGTTGTTACGAATGAAAAAACAAAAAATACGTTTAACATTAAAATCTTACGACCATCAATTACTGGATAGCGCAGTAAAACAAATTGCTTTGACAGTTAAAAGAACGGGTTCCCAATTATTGGGACCTGTTCCTATGCCTAACAGAAGAAAATGTTTTACTGTTTTAAGATCTCCACATGTTGATAAAAAATCTAGAGAGCAGTTTGATTTAACTACGCACAAGCGTATTTTGGATATACTGTCTCCAACAGAGCAGACGATGGATGCGTTGATGAAGTTAAACATTTCGGCTGGAGTGGACGTTGAGATTAAATAGACAGGTTTTACAAGAGGCTGAATCATGCTAAGTAGCATTTTAGGTAAAAAAATAGGAATGGCTCAGACTTTCTCGCAAAATGGAGAGGTTACTCCTGTTACTGTAATTGATATTGCAAATTGGTTTGTGACGCAAATAAAAACACCTGAAAAAGATGGCTATGCAGCTGTTGTTTTGGGCTTACCTAGAAATAAATATGCTGAACAGCCTTTTGCTCAAAATTGGTGCAGAAACAAGAAAAAATATTTTTTGCATTTACAAGAAATTAAGATTGATGAGTCGGAACTTGAAAAAATAAAAGTTGGAAAAGAGATAAAATTAGAAGATATGGACCTTGCGCAAGAAGACCTTGTTAAAGTTACGGGTAATAGTAAGGGATTAGGTTTTCAAGGTGTTATGAGGCGCTGGGGATTTGGTGGTGGTCCAAGTGGACACGGTTCTAATTTTCATCGTAAACCTGGTGCAATAAGTCATATTTGTAGTCAAGGTAAAGTTATAAAAGGTAAAAAACTACCCGGTCAGACAGGAAATCGAAGAGTTGCTGTTAAAGGGCTCAAGATTGTTGATTTGAACAAAGAGAATGGATGTTTATTTGTTAAGGGCGCTGTACCTGGTAAAAAAGATTCGCTGGTAATTATCAGTAAGCAAGGATAAGTGTTATGAGTGAGATACCTGTATACGATGCAAACGGAAATGCTCAAGATAAGTTAAAATTAGATATTGAATTATCTAAAAAAGATGCAAGCTCTAAAACATTTTCTTGTGCGGTTAAAGTTCTAGCTCAGAATTGGAGACAAGGTACGGTTAGTTGTAAAGGTCGTAGTGATGTGAGTTTTGCTAATCGCAAACCTTGGAGACAAAAAGGTACAGGTAGAGCAAGAGCTGGAACACCAAGATCACCATTGTGGAGAAAGGGTGGTGTTACTTTTGGTCCACAACCAAGAACAAGAAAATTGGCTGTTAATAGGAAGCATGTAAAATTGGCTTTAAATAATATTTTTTATAATATTTTAGATGAAAATAATTTACATTGCTTAGATTTTGATTTACAAAAAGATAAACCTAGCACCAAAGTCGCATTCAAAGCATTAAAGCAAATGGGTGTTGCTGGTAAGAAGATTGTATTGTTTTTACCGTTTGGAGATGAAGCTAATTTTGCTTCATTTAGAAACATTGCAAATGTTAATGTATTTTGCTTTGACCAGCCAAATGCTTATGATTTGAGCAATGGGGATTGTTGGATTTTTTTAAAAAAAGATATGGATTCATTTAAAAATATGGTTTTAGAATGGAACTAAGTATTTACGACATTATAAAAAGAAAATTGGCTACTGAAAAAAGCCAAGACATGTTTAGAAAGTTTGGCAAGCTAACTTTTGAGGTTCATAAGGCTGCCAATAAGATAATGGTTCGTGAGGCAGTTGAAAAGATTTGGGATGTAAAAGTTGACAATGTTCGAATTGTTAGTTGCCCGGGCAAGAATAAAGTTTTTGCAAGAAAAAACTTTAAATCTCCAGATAGAAAGAAAGCAATTATAACTTTAAAAAAAGGTTATAAAATTGATTTGCCAGGACACTTTGAAACTATGGGTGTGCCAGAGACGCAGGGCGAAAAAGAGACGAGCATAGAAGGAAAGTAAAATGGCTATAGTAAGTAGAAAACCAAGAAATGCTTCATTACGCACACAACAATTTTTGTCAACTACAGATTTGACAAAAAAACGCCCGGAAAAAGGTTTAGTTGCTCCTTTAAGTAAAAAAGGGGGACGTAATACTTATGGCCGTATTACCGTGCGTCATCGTGGTGGTGGTGCAAAAAGAAAATATAGACTTATAGATTTTAAAAGAGTGCAACGAGATGTTCCTGGGATGATTTGTGCTATTGAATATGATCCAAATAGGAATGTTAATATTGCTTTAATTAGTTATAAAAACGGAGCAAAGGGTTATATTCTTAAGCCTGATGGAATAGGTATTGGTGATGAACTCATTGCTAGTGCTAAAGGTGAAGCTAAAGTTGGAAACTGCTTACCATTAAGAAATATTCCGGTTGGTTTTTTTGTTCACAATGTTGAGCTATCTCCTGGACATGGTGGAAAATTTGCAAGAAGTGCTGGCTGCTCTGTGCAGTTGCTAGGAAAAGAAGGTGATTTAGCAATTTTAAAAATGCCTTCTGGTGAAACTCGTACAGTTGGTTTGGATAATTGGGCAACCGTTGGTTCTTTATCAAATGCCGATTACCGAAATATGGTTTTAGGAAAAGCCGGAAGATCTAGACATTTTGGTGTTCGTCCTACTGTTCGTGGTATGGCGATGAATCCAATAGATCATCCTCATGGTGGTGGTGAAGGTCGTTCTAAATCAGGATCTCACCCAATGACTCCTTGGGGTAAATCTTGTAAGGGCGCAAGAACTAGAAAGAGAAAAAGTTCTGCCATATTGAAGAGAAGAAAATAGTGTTTAATTTTGGTTTTTTAAGATTAAAAATAGTTTATTTAGAGGAAGTAAATGGCCCGCTCTATTCGTAAAGGTCCTTATATTGATCCTTCTTTGTTAAAGGCAGTTGAAAAAGCAAAGGCTTCTGGTGGTGGAAGAGGGATAATAAAAACATGGAAACGTGGAAGCATGGTTACGCCTGAATTGGTAGGACAAACAATTGCTATTCACGATGGACGCAAATTTGTTTCTATTTTTGTTACAGAAAATATGGTTGGACATTCCTTGGGTGAATTTGCTCCAACTAGAACATTTAGGTTGCATAGTGGTCAGCGTAAAGCTGGTGCTGCTCCAGCCAAATAGGTTGCTTTATTAAGTGGTGCATATAATTAGGATAAAAAGTTTAATTTGAAGGTTTTAAGCATGGATGTAAGAGCTAGAAGTAAATATGTTCGCATTTCCCCTTATAAATTACGCCCTGTTATTAATGTTGTTAAGGGGTATTCTGTTGAGAAGGCTCTTGCTTGGTTGAAGACTTGTGCGTTAAAGCGGGTAAGGCCAATTGTAAAAACTATTCTTTCTGCATATTCGAATGGTAAAAATTTGCATTCGGATGTTACTTCGATGGATGCATTGGTTATAAAAGAGATTAAGGTCGATCAAGGACCTGTTATTAGATATTATAAACCCGGTGCAATGGGACGAGCATCCATACAACGAAAAAGGTTAAGCCATATTGAAGTTGTGTTGGGAAGAAAACAAGAAAAATAAAGTACAAGGTAAAATTGTTAACTAAGTTAAAGTTGTCAGAGGTGTCACGTGGGACAGAAAGTTCATCCAGTAGGGTTTAGATTAGGCGTTTTTGAGGATTGGCGAGCTCGTTGGTTTGCAAAGAAATATTATGGCTTAGAATTAATGGAAGATCTTCATCTTAGAAGATACTTAAAAAGCAAGCTCAATGATGTTGATGTTGCCAAATTAGTTGTTGAAAAAGCTGGCGAAAATATTCGTATCATTATCTTGTCTTCCCGCCCTGGTTTTATCATTGGTAAAAAAGGTGCGGGTATTGAACAGTTAAAAAATGATATTTATAGAAAATTTAAAAAGAACGTTGATATCTCTGTACAAGAGGTAAGAGTTCCAGAATTAGATGCAGCCTTAGTTGCTAAGGGTATTGCAGAGCAATTGGTAAAAAGGGTGAGCTATAAAAGAGCTATGAAAAGAGCTGGCTTTGCAGCTTTAAAAGCTGGTGCAAAAGGCATTAAGATTTGTTGTGCTGGAAGGCTTGGTGGTGCTGAAATTGCTCGAAGTGAATGGTTAAGATTAGGTTCTGTTCCTCTGCATACTTTACGCTCGAATGTTGAATTTTCTTTGGCTGAAGCGAAGACTACTTATGGAATGATTGGTGTCAAAGTTTGGATCTGTAAGGGCGAATATAAGTAGAGGCCAAAAGATTAAAATAGAGAGATAGAATCATGTTAATGCCAAAGAAAACAAAATATAGAAAAGTTCAAAAGGGTAAGATGAGAGGTAAAGCCAAGGCATGTAATATAAATTTTGGAGAACATGCATTGGTTGCTGTTGAACCAGGTTGGTTAACAGCAAGGCAAATAGAAGCTGCTAGGGTTACCATGAGTAGAAAGCTTAAAAAAATAGGAAAGTTATTTTTAAGAGTTTTCCCAGATAAGCCAATTACCAAAAAACCTGCAGAAACTCGAATGGGTAAAGGTAAAGGAAGTCCGGAGTTTTGGGTTTGTGTGATTAAGCGTGATAAAGTTTTATTTGAAGTAGGTGACCTTGACGCTCAAATGGCAAAAAAGATTTTAAATGCTGCCGCATACAAACTTCCTATGAAGACTAGATTTATTAGTAAACAAGAGAATATATAATAAATTTTAATTGGTAAGATGGGTATTTCTAGCTATGAAAAAAGATGAAATTAAAAAATTAGACTCAGATGCATTAAAAAAGGAAGTTGCTCAAATGAAAAAAGAGCT
>CAZFDQ010000025.1:0-2120 GCA_964518205.1 uncultured Pseudomonadota bacterium
AGATTATTATCCCGACTTTTTTGTAAAAGTTTCTGAAAAGGAAATTTATATCGTGGAAACAAAAGGACGTGAAGATTTGGACGATATAGAAAAAATAAAGCGCCTGTACCAGTGGTGTGATGATATAAATTCCGTACAAAATAAAGTTAAATTCACCGCTCTCTATGTTAAGCAAGAGGATTATGAAAAATATACTCCGAAAAGTTTTGAGGAGTTGGTGAAAAATTTCCAGAAATAAATAATTATGAAAAGCCTATTATCCGAAATAATCAAAGAACTAACAGACGAACAGCAAGAAACTGCTGAAGCTATTGAAATTACAAAAACAGAAGATGAGATTGTAAATGATTTAGTTGCTCAAGACATCGTTTCCTTTGAAGTAAAAGATTATGACAATGATCAAAAAGTTTAAAACGATCAATAATGTTTTTTCCTATTCCTTTTTTGAATGGGATACTATTAACCCTGTTAAAGGAGATAATCCCAATGACCCAATAGATATTTTTAAAAAAAATAATATTCTTTTTGCAGAGAACGGGAATGGAAAGACAAATCTGATTAACATTCTCAAGGTATTGAATGGAGTTGATTCAATTAAACTTGAGAAGCACTGGGATTACCCTGCTGAAAATCAAAATATTGTTTTAGAGCTCGATAATGAGCTATCTTTTAATTCTGAAAATTGGAGCGACATCCGCGGATCGTTAAAAGATAAGTTTGTCATCTTTGATAAACATTTTACGGAAAAATATGTTCATTCTGTGGGATTAGATCCTCACAATACAGCACAGAGGAAACAGGAAAGAGGCAAGCACATTATCTATCTGAGAAATTTTACTGAATATAATCAAGAAATAAATATAATCAATAAACTTAAAATTAAAGTTAGCGAAAAAAACGGCGCATTCTGGACTGCTGAACAAGAAAAAATAAGTAGCATACTTCCCGATTGGCTAAACATTGCCGGCATTGATAATGAGAAGAACATTATAGAAAACATTGACGCCTCAAGTCTTTCTGATAAGCAACAGGCATTGGAAAATCAAAAAAAAGGAATTAGAAAAAGTCAAAAACGCTATTAAAAATCAATCTGAAATAGAGAAGCTAAAAAATTTAGATGATATAAAAACGGTTTTTGACTTTAAAATTAAAGAATTTGATAAAGACGGCAAAGAAACAATTTATGAACTTGACCCTGCCGAATTGTTTGATTTTACCGTTTCCAAAGGCGTTAAGCAGACTTTATCGAAAATAAACAATAAAAAGTCTTTTATTAAAACAGGATTGGGTTTGGTTGATGACACTACAGAAGATTGTCCATTTTGCGAACAGAAGATTAAAAATGGCGAACTTCTTCAAATTGTAAAAGATTACCAAAGTATTTTTGATCAGACTTTTTTAGATGAGGAAGAGAAAGTAAAAAACCGTTTACAGAAATATAAAACTGTTTTATCTAGCCTGAAAGACCTTCAACCAGTATCCTCAAATGTTACAAATTTACAGGAAGCTCAAAAATATGTAGGCATTGATATTTCAATCCCAAATTGTTCTCTGGGCGAGGAAGACAAGAAAATTATTGAGTTAGAAATTCAACGTGTTATTGATAAAGAAAAAAACATTTTAAATCCGGTAACTGGTAGTACATTTGAGCAAATTAAAAATATTGTTGATAAGGCAAATAAATTGAAAAAGGGCTACAACGACACCGTAGATGAAATAAACAAAAAAATCGATGAGCTAAAAAAGCTTGCAAGTGAAGGCAAGCTTGATGAAAGAAAAACAGAGATTGAAAATAAAATCAGAGAATTAGAAAAAAGTATCTTATACATAAATCATAAGAAAGATTTTCTGCGATATTTTAATGCCAAAAGTCAAAATGCCAAAAATGAAAAGGTTGTTGAGAATCTTGAAGCAATCTACCAAAAACTTAAAGAAAAAATCGTTGAAAAATTTAACGAATTCGCAGAAGACTACTTTAAATTGATAGAGGAATATATAAAAGCCATAAGCCCATCCATGGAAATATTTGATGTTTTAGGGCAAGGCACATACTCAAGAACAGGTCGTGAACCAGCGCAATGTGGTTTTGAAGTTCAATATAACAAAAAAGATTGCACAAA
>CAZFDQ010000026.1:0-2715 GCA_964518205.1 uncultured Pseudomonadota bacterium
TAAATGCGTTCTCTAATTCTTGGGGTGTTGGATTTATTTCATCGTTCTGAAGAATTGGTATAAGTCGACTTTTTGCTGTATGGCTCTTTTCATTTGCCCCTACCAAAAATGACCAACGCCGGGCTGGAGTAAGTTCTTCTTTAACTTTTATTTTGCCTGATTTGGTCTCCTCAAATTTATAATCCATCTTGACTAGCGAAAACCGCCAATCCTCTTCGTTAGGAGAAACGAAAGCTACTAAAGCAGCGTCTTTTCTAACTCCACCCCTGCTTCCATTTAAATACCAAGCAATGAAATTGCGTTGCATAGTACGTGCATTTTCTAGAGATGTTTCTTTAATTAAAGTTACAACAAGTAAATCAATGATGTTTTCACCATCACTATATTTACCAATTCTTTCAAGCTTTTTTATATGTTGTTTGTAAGCATCCGGGATATAATTACCCTGATAGGTGAAAGGAGCTTCCTCAATTTTATTGAGAAGGTTTTTAATGAAAAACGTAAATTGATATTTATCAAAAGAGTTTTCAAAAGTATCCTTGATGATATTTTGCGCTTGTTGTTTATCCATATTTATTCACCAGCCAGATATAGTGATAATATGACTTCACGTTTTCCAAAATAGGCAGGGTTATTTTCCGCATAATGACTTTCAAGGAGTCGTTCTGGAATGTATGTTTGAAGAACAGCAAGAACTTTAAGTGGATTCATTATATCCTGCCCTAACTTATTGATTGCTTTTAGGGTTTCCTTGGTAGTTTGTTTCGGAAGTCCGCCTTCTTCTAATTGTTTTATTACTTTATGCAAGTAATTTTCTTGTTCTTCTGTAAATTGCTTAGTGTTTTTCCCTGTAGCTTTTAAAATCTTTAATATACTTGTTGCACTATCTCGGCCACCGCGGAGTTTTAATTCCGGAACTTCTATTGAAATTGAACGTTGAAAAGCTTGTTTGTTTTTATCCAGTAGGACATAAAATGTGTCAGGCAGCTTATTTGTAGGAGTTGTCACTTCGCTCTCAATTACTTGTGCAGCGGTTAGAAAATCCAATTCTTGAGTTTCGTTATCATTAGCAAGATAAAATTTTTGCACCTTACCTTTTCTTATATAGGTTAATAATGAGTCAGCATACTCTTTTAACTGCTTTGCTGAGCGAGCTTTTTTAGGTAGTCTTTTTATTTTTTCGAAAAGATCAGGATCTTTATCACGGATATTTCTAATAAATTGAAGGTATTTAAGTTCTGTTTCCTCACTTTCATCTTCGCCCGTTAATACTTGTTTGGAAATCAATCGGTCAAATAATTCATGCGAGCCTATGGGCTCTCCCTCAGTTAAAAGCGCTGCATCTCCACCAAGAAGAGTTAAAAATGCGTTAATTTTTGCTTCCGCGGCTTCTTTAAGTTTTATTTCATCATTTGACTGTCTGGTAGGGAAAAAATTGTAGGTATAGATTTTATCAAACTCTGTATCAACACGGTTAATGCGTCCAACCCTTTGCATCATGCGAGTTGGGTTCCAAGGAATATCATAATTGATTACGACATTGGATCGATGCAGATTTACACCTTCTGATAAAACTTCGGTGGAAATAAGTATGCGATACTCATCTTTAGGGAACCGTGCATTTGCATCGAAATTTTCTATGACTTTTTCTCTAGTGGCAGCTCCTGTTCCGCCTGTAAAACATAGCACTTCATCGGATAGTTCTTGTTTAATGTTTTTATAGAGATATTCGGCTGTCTCTTTTGATTCAGTAAAAACAACCAATTTATTATTTTTTAGAATATCATTTTGAGAAAGATCTTTCAGAAATCTAATCATCTTAGGATCACGAGTAACTTCTTGCCATAATGTCTTGATTTCTTGCAATATTTTAAGATCGCCTTCTAAATCTTTCTTAAAACCCTCTTCAAATTCGTCACTACTAAATTTTTCAACCTTTCCCTCATCGATTAAACGCTGTATTGCTTCATCATCATCATTTTCTAGAAACTCAAATATTTTACTGGCATATTTTTTACTAGTATAAACATTGCCCTTATCAAATTCCTTTATAAACACTTTATATGAATTAATAAATCTATCCAAGGAATTTCTAAAAGCAAAAAAACTGCTCTCCAGTCTTTTAACCAGTAATATCTTCATAAATTTACCCATATTTTTCTGAGATTGTTCTTCGAGTTGATCTATTTTCCCTTTATAGTAAAGCATTGGCATATACCGGGCATATTTAAACTTTCGTGTGATAAGCTTTATAGTGTCATTGAAAATCTTATCTTCAGCTTCATTCAACTGATAATATAAAGGATCGGGACTGTTAACTTCAGGAAATTTTAAATTCTGGTTGGTCAGATCCTCGGAAAAATATTTAATAATCTCTGTTCGTGTACGTCGAACCATAAGGTATTTTAATACTTTCTCACGAATTTCTCTGGAGTTTTCTTTTACTGCTTTTATAAATTTTGTATAGTCTTTTTTGCGGTCAAGTTTTTTAATCTTTTTCTCAAGCGCGCTAAAGAAGCTTTCTAAATCAGGCAAGTTTGGTATAGTACTTTTTTTTGTTTTCTGGAAAAGCTTTATCTGGCTTAATATATCTTTAGGTGAGTTATTGTAGGGTGTGGCAGTAACAAGAATGATCCGTTTCCCCCGGCATATTTCCGCCAACTGTTCATAACTTGCAGTTGTTTCGGTTCTAAAACGATGAGCTTCATCAATAAT